>CBFGVN010000003.1:0-42677 GCA_965651845.1 uncultured Chryseobacterium sp.
GTCCATCCCGGGATATCTTTTGTAGAAATTTCTACATCATCTAATGTAATTTCGTATCCCTGAACGTCTATTTTTCCTTCTTTTTCTAATGTTGAAATCTGCTCTGCATTAAAGTTGGCGATTTCTCCTCCAACCGTTTTCATGTCTTTTCCTAATTTAGGACCCAACGCTTTGAAATTCGGTTTTATCTGTTTTACAATTAAATCTGCCGCTTCTTCCGCATTGATTAATTGAATTTCTTTTACGTTTACTTCTTGTTTAATTAATTCAGAAACTGCAGAAATTTGCTCTTCTGTTTTTGAATCTAAAACTGGAATTAATACTTTTTGCAAAGGCTGACGAACTTTTACGTTTTCTTTCTTTCTCAAAGAGAAAACCATACTTGTAATGTTCTGTGCTAAATGTGTTTTTTCAACCAGATCCTGATCAATTAGGCTTTCATCGGCAACAGGGAAATCCGTTAAGTGAATTGATTCCGCATTTTCTTTTCCTGTGACCTTATTTAAATCCTGATACAGCTGATCCATAAAGAACGGAGCAATCGGGGCAGATAATTTAGCAACGGTTTCCAGACAAGTATATAAAGTCTGGTAAGCCGAGATCTTATCTTCCGAATAATCTCCCTTCCAAAAACGTCTTCTGCACAATCTTACGTACCAGTTTGATAAATTGTCGTTCACAAAAGTGCTGATCGCTCTTGCTACTTTTGTTGGTTCGTAATCTTCGTAGAATGCCTTTACTTCTTTGATTAATAAGTTTAATTCAGACAAAATCCATCGGTCGATTTCAGGTCTGTTTTCAACTTCTTTTTCAGAATAATTGAATCCGTCGACATTCGCATACAAAGCAAAGAATGAATAGGTGTTGTACAATGTTCCGAAGAATTTTCTTCTTACCTCATCAATTCCTTCGATGTCGAATTTCAGGTTTTCCCAAGGATTCGCATTGGAAATCATATACCAACGGGTGGCATCTGGTCCGTAAACTGCCAAAGTTTCAAACGGATCAACGGCATTTCCTAAACGTTTCGACATTTTCTGGCCGTTTTTATCCAAAACAAGTCCGTTACTCATTACATTTTTATAAGCAACTGAATCAAAAACCGCCGTTCCGATCGCATGAAGCGTGTAGAACCAACCACGGGTCTGGTCAACACCTTCCGCAATGAAATCTGCAGGGAAAGCTTTATTGCTATCGATTAATTCTTTGTTTTCAAAAGGATAGTGCAGCTGCGCATAAGGCATTGCACCTGAATCAAACCAAACATCGATCAGGTCACTTTCACGTTTCATTGCTCTTCCCGAATCTGAAACCAAAATTACTTTGTCAACCACATTTTTATGCAGATCAACCAAAGCATAATTCTGCTCAGACATATTTCCAATAATAAAACCTTTGAACGGATTTTCTTTCATGAATCCTGCTTGAATAGATTTTTCAATTTCATTATATAATTCTTCTACGGAACCGATGATTTTTTCTTCCTTCAGATCGTCTGTTCTCCAGATTGGCAACGGAATTCCCCAGTATCTTGAACGGGAAAGGTTCCAGTCGTTTACATTTTCCAGCCAGTTGGCGAAACGTCCTTCTCCTGTAGCTTTCGGCTTCCAGTTGATTTCCTTATTTAAATTAACCAAACTGTCTTTTACAGCTGTCATTTTCACAAACCAGGAATCCAATGGATAGTATAATAAAGGTTCATCTGTTCTCCAGCTGTGTGGGTAGGAGTGAACATATTTCTCTACTTTGAAAGCCTTGTTTTCTTTTCTTAATTTTAAAGCAATTCTTTCATCTACAGAAAGATAAGTCTTCAAATCTGAGATAATAGACTTTAATTTCTCTTTCTGAATATTGAATTCCGTATTTTTTTCTTCTTCGCTAAGGTATTCTCCTTTTACATATTCGTTAGCAAAACCGTAAATCTCATCGCTTACCTGAGGTAAAAATCTTCCCTGCAAATCCACTAAAGGCACAGGGTTTCCGTTTTCGTCCAAAACAAGCATTGGCGGAACTTCAGGAGTTGCTTCTTTAGCTACTTTAGCATCATCAGCACCGAAAGTAGGAGCGGTGTGAACGATACCTGTTCCGTCTTCCGTCGTTACAAAGTTCCCTGAAATTACTCTGAAAGCATTTTCTGGATTTTGGTGAGGAAGAGCGTAAGGTAAAAGTTGTTCATATTTAATTCCAACCAAATCTGAACCTTTGAATTCTGCTAAGATTTGGTAAGGAATAACTTTCGTTTCAGGAGTGAAGTTCGCAAAATCTTCATCTGTACCTTCGCTGTATTTCTTTGCAAATTGTTTTCCAACCAAAGCTTTAGCCAAAACAACATTAATCGGCTCAAATGTATATTGATTGAAAGTTTTTACCAAAACATAATCGATTTTCGGACCTACCGTTAAAGCTGTGTTTGAAGGCAACGTCCAGGGAGTTGTTGTCCAAGCTAAGAAATGTACGTCTCCAAAACCTTGTAAAAATGAAGGCAATGTCTCCGGTAAAGTCTTGAACTGAGCAACAACTGTTGTATCTGAAACATCACGGTAAGCACCCGGCTGGTTAACTTCGTGGGAAGAAAGTCCGGTTCCTGCTTTCGGAGAATAAGGCTGGATCGTATACCCTTTGTACAATAATCCTTTATCGTACAATTGTTTCAACAGCCACCAAACCGTCTCCATATATTTTGACTTATACGTGATATACGGATCATCAAGGTCTACCCAATATCCGATTTTCTCGGTAAGGTTGTTCCAAACGTCTGTATAACGCATTACCGCTTCACGACATGCTTTGTTGTAATCTTCAATTGAAATTTTTTTGCCAATATCTTCTTTAGTGATTCCTAATTCTTTTTCCACACCAAGCTCTACCGGAAGTCCGTGTGTATCCCAACCCGCTTTACGGAAAACCTGCTTCCCGTTCTGGGTCTGATAACGACAGAAAATATCCTTCAACGCTCTGGCCATTACGTGGTGAATTCCAGGCATACCGTTTGCTGAAGGCGGACCTTCATAAAAAACAAACTCAGGTTGCCCCTCACGAATCTCAACACTCTTATTGAAAGTTTTGTTCTGTTTCCAGAATTCCGCTACATTCTCTGCTACGTCAATAAGGTTGAGGTTTTTGTATTCTTTAAATTGGCTCATTGTAATATATCAATATCGTTGATTAATTAAGTTGGCAAATTTACTAAAATTTGTCGGTTTATAATATATGTTTTATTTTGATATTTCCTATTAAAAAGTTCTGTTTCAGAAATATAAATGTTGGGATTAATTTTTTGTGAATTGTGAATCGTGAATTCTGAATTTTTTTAAACATTTTTGATTTGAATTTAAACACAAATAGCACGAATGTTTTCACAAATATCACAAATTTTATAGAGTTTTTGTATCAATAGGAGCGGGCTTTAGCCCGCTTTCAAATGAACGCTTTTGAATTTGGTTTTAACCAAAACATAAAATATTTTCTCGCAGATTTTTTAACGTAATGATCTGTGAAAATCCGTGAATCATTGGGAAAATAAAGAACATTCAACAAAATTTTCGTAATTTTAAAAGAACACTTAAAACCATCTGTATGAAAACCTTCTTTCGATTGAAATTTTTTGTTTGTATTATCAATAGCATTGCAATATTTGCCCAGAATAATTATCCTCAAAATTATTTTCGAAATCCATTAAATATTCCCATTAATTTAGCCGCCAATTTCGGAGCAGTCCGTTCAAATCATTTCCATATGGGATTGGATATCCGGACGAACAGTCAGGAAAATTTACCGGTTGTTGCGGCAGCAGACGGTTATGTAAGCAGGATAAAAGTTGAACGTTATGGTTTCGGAAATGCAGTTTATATCACTCATCCGAATGGTTACACTACAGTTTATGCACATCTGAATAAATATTTCGATAAGCTTAATGAATATGTAAAAGAACAGCAGTACAAAGATGAAAAATGGGAACAGGATATCCCTTTTTCACCCGAGCAGTTTCCTGTGACGAAAGGACAATTAATTGCTCTAAGCGGAAACACCGGAGGCTCGGCGGGACCACATTTACATTTTGAGATTCGCGATACAAAAACGGAGGAATGCATCAATCCCTTGCTTTTTGGTTTTACTATTCCGGACAGAATTGCACCGATTATCAGTGGATTATATTGGTATGACCGCCGTTTCAGCACTTATGAACCCGGAGCAAACGGAATTGCTGTGAAAAAGACAGGAAATGTTTACACTTCAAATGTTGTTCAGGTGAATTCTCCTCAAATCAGTTTTGCGATAAAAGCGGTGGATAAAGCCAATCAGGGTTTTAATCTTGGAATTTATGATGCGGAATTACTGATGGACAGAAAAAAGGTTTACAGTTTTAAAATTGATAGAATACATTATGATGATACCCGCTACCTCAACGGTTGTGTCGATTACACAAAATTTGTTCGTGATAAAATGAGTATTCAGCATTTATCGACTTTACCGGGAATGAAATTACCCAATTACAGCTCAGGCTCAGATGGAATTATCAATCTTCAGGATAATGAAGTTCATAGTATTGAAATTATTTTAAAAGATGTCAACGGAAATACAAGCCGATTGACCACAAAAGTTCAGTTGGGTAATTCTTCAGATAAAATTTCATCTAACAATCAAACAGTGGTTCCCAACGAATCAAAAACAATTAAAACAGAAAATGCAGAAATCAATTTAAATAAAAGTGCAGTTTATGATGCTGTAAACTTTAACATGTATGAAAAGCCTGATGGTGAAGCCGTTTCAAGTGCAATTATTTTAAATAATCCATACATTCCGGTTCATGATTTTTATAGTTTAAAAATTAAGGCTAATAGAAAATTATCTAACGAAGAAAAAGATAAAACGGTGATCGAGCTCAACTATGGAAGCGATAAAAATATCATCAAAGCAAAATGGAATGGCGATTGGGCGGAAGGACAGTTCAACAGACTAGGAACAGCAAGATTATTGGTTGATAATAGCTCTCCTTCCATTTCTCCAAGCTGGAAAGAAGGGGCAGTTGTAAGTGCAGGCTCATTAAGATTAAAAGGAAACACAAAAATCGGGGATATCGAATCTTTCCGTGCAGAATTGGATGGGAAATGGCTTCGCTTTGCAAGAGTAAAGGATGATTTTGTCTACGTTTTTGATGAAAATTGTCCGAAAGGTTCTGGTTCTCATACATTAAAAGTGACAACCGTAAATACGGCGGGAAATGCAAATACGCAGACATTTACTTTTCAACGATAATTTTTGACTAAACACTAATGTCACAAATATTTCCGCAAATGAACACAAGTTAAATCGCAATCATCTGTGTAAATTTGTGTCAATCTGTGGTTAAAATTTCACAGGAAGCAATCTTTTAATTTTAATTAAATAAATTTGTCCTTTAAAATAAAAACCATTGGAATTCTATCCATCAATCGAAAGATCAGATATTCAGGAAATAAAAAAGTTTCAGGAGCAAAAACTTCAGGAGCTGTTGATATATCTTGAAAGTCATTCCCCTTTTTATCAAAAATTATTCAAAGAAAACAATATCAATATTACGGATATCCATACGTTGGAGGATTTGCAGAAGATCCCTACAACAACGAAGAATGATATCCAACAGAATAATGATGATTTCTTCTGCATCACTCCCGATAAAATTGTGGATTACAGCACAACATCAGGAACGTTGGGCGATCCCGTAACTTTCGGATTATCAGATAACGATCTCGAAAGACTTGCTTACAACGAAGCCATTTCTTTTGCCTGTGCAGGAGTTCAAAAAGGGGATGTCGTGCAAATGATTACAACGATTGATAAAAGATTCATGGCAGGCCTTGCGTATTTTTTAGGATTGAGAAAAATGGGAGCAAGTGTTGTAAGAATGGGCCCCGGAATTCCGGAGCTGCAATGGGATTCGATTTTTAGATATAAGCCAAAATACTTGATTACCGTACCGTCATTTCTTTTAAAAATGATTGATTACGCCGAGAAGCACGGGATAGATTATAAAAATTCCAGCGTTTATGGTGCGGTTTGTATCGGGGAAAGCATCAAAAATCAGGATTTTACGGATAATATTTTATCACAAAAAATTAAAGAAAAGTGGAATATTAAATTATTCTCCACCTATGCTTCCACAGAAATGAGCACGGCTTTTACAGAATGCGAGTTTCAGCAGGGAGGGCACCATCATCCGGAATTAATCATCACAGAAATTCTTGACGATGACGAAAGCCCTGTTCAGAAAGGAGAAAGCGGAGAATTAACCATCACAACTTTAGGAGTAGAAGCGCTTCCTTTGTTACGATTCAAAACTGGAGATATTGTAAAAGCCCATTATGAACCCTGCCAATGTGGAAGAAATACAATGAGGTTAGGCCCTGTTATCGGAAGAAAGCAGCAGATGATAAAATACAAAGGAACGACCCTATATCCGCCGGCAATGAATGATATTTTAAATGATTTTAATGCTATTTTGTGCTATCAGATTGTTATTCAATCCAATGAAATCGGGTTGGATGAAATTATCATTAAAATAAGCACAGACAGCGATTCTGGAAATTTTGTGAATGAAGTGAGAGATCATTTCCGTGCCAAGTTAAGAGTAAGTCCGAAAATTGAAATTATTGATTTTAATGTTTTGTCTAAAACCGTGTTTAACCCAAACAACAGAAAGCCGATTACGTTCATAGATTTAAGATGAATTTGATTTTAAAATTTAACGAAAAATAAAAATTCAGCAGTTCAATCGAGCTGCTTTTTTACAATATATTTGCAACTTGGATTTTAAAATTAATAAACTATGAAAAAATTATTCGTAATGTTTTTTATGGCAATAGTGATGACAGCTTTTGCGCAAAGTAAAATTAATTTCGAGTCGGGAAATTTTAACTTTCTTAAAGGTCAGACAGAGGTAAACGTACAATTTAATTTTGATAATGCAGCTTTTCAGGTTGAAAACTTTACCGAAGAACAATACCTTGAAAGAAGAAAAAAAGAAACATTAGAAAAGAAAGGTGAAGCTTCCTGGCAATCATGGATTGCGGAATGGAAAAATCACAGAGGATCTGTTTTCTTTGACAAATTTATTGATGGATTGAATAGCAAAGTAAAAAACATTAAATTCGGAAAAGACTTAAATACAAAATACACCCTGATCATTAATACAAAATGGATCTATGCAGGATGGAGCGGATTTGTAATGCAGCCGGGTAAGTTATCTTCGGAAATAAGTATTGTGGAAACTGATAATCCATCAAAAATTTTAGTTAAAATCCAGACAGACAAAATTGAAGGTGTCGGAAGTAAAGTTAATTACCACATGGAATACGGAAGAATATCTGCAGCATACGAAAAAACAGGTAAAGAATTAAGTAAAGAAATTAAAAATGCTTTAAAATAAAACACAAAACGGTCTGAAACCTCAGACCGTTTTTTTATTGTTGATTTTGCTGTTCTTGTTTTTCCAGTTTGATGAGGTTGGCAAGATTTTTAATTACCGTATCATGTTTCTTCACGAAAGGATTGTCTTTATCCCAGACATATCCGGCCAAAACCGCACAGATCTTTCTTTTAACATCAGGATTTTCCGGTTGATGAAAGAATAATTCCTGCAGATTTCCTGTGTACCATTCTTTCACATAAGTTGTGAAAACATCTACGCCGTATAAAATATAATCTGCAAATTCTTTTTGCCAGTCAATTTTTTCGCCATTCAGTTGTCTTAATGCCAGTTTTGCAGCCGTCATTCCACCTTCGGTTGCAAAAGCCATACCTGAAGAGAAAACCGGATCCAGGAATTCAGAAGCATTTCCTGTTAAGGCAAATCCGTCTCCGAATAATTTTTTTACAGAGCATGAATAATCTTTCAGATGTTTCGGTTCAAAAAGAAAATCTACATTTCCAAAACGTTTTATATAATAATCGGAAAGAGAAATTGCTTTTCTCAATGCTTCTGCATTGTCTCCGTTTTCAGAAAGTTTATCAATATATTCAGTCGGGCCAACGATTCCCACACTCGTATTTCCGTTCGAGAAAGGGATTACCCAAAGCCAGACTTCAGTCTCAATAATATCAAAAGAAATCAAAGTTCCTTCCGTTCCTTCTTCTCTGTTAATGTCTTCCACATGAGAGAAAATTGCAGAGTGAGGGGATAGTTTCGAAGGTTTTTCCAGATCCAAAAGTCTCGGTAAAACTCTTCCGTAACCGCTGGAGTCGATTACAAAATTTGCGTGAATTTCTTTCGTTTCACCATCCTTATTTTTTACGGTAGTGATAGAATCTGTCCCATTAAATTCAATACCGATAACTTCTGTTTCAAATTCAAGGTCAATGCCTTTATTAATCACTTCCTGAGCCAAAGTATTATCAAAATCAGCTCTCGGAACTTGCCAGGTCCAGTCCCAGCCTTCCCCGAATTTATTGCTGAAATCAAAAATGCAAACCTCGTCACCACGCAAAAAACGTGCTCCTAGTTTTTTTTCAAAGCCCATTTTATCCAACGCGGGGAAAAGTCCGGCTTCATCAAAATGATCCATCACCCTTGGGATTAGGCTTTCTCCGACAACCAGTCTTGGAAATTTTGTCTTTTCAACAACTTTTACGTTGACATTGTTCTTCTTTAAGTATGAAGAAGATACGCATCCGGAAGGTCCAGCCCCGATTACAAGCACGTCAACAAATTCTTTGCTCATCTTTGATTTTTTATTTTAATAATAACTTCTATCTTTGCCGCAAAATTAATGACAATTAATTAATAATTACAAAATTATCTTATTATTACTTTTAATTAATGAAAATAAATAACTTTTTAGAACTGAAAGATTTTCAGAGAATTATCATTGAGAATGAAAAAATAGAACTGGATGACACACTTCTTGCCAGAGTGGACGCAAGTTTTCAGTTTTTGAAAGAATTTTCGAAAAATAAAGTAATATATGGTGTGAATACCGGTTTCGGGCCTATGGCTCAGTTCAAAATCAGTGATGAAGATACACACCAACTACAGTATAACCTGATTAGAAGTCATTCTTCAGGTATCGGGAATCCACTTCCTGCCGATGAAGCAAAAGCTTGTATGCTGGCAAGATTAAATACGCTTTCTCTTGGGAATTCAGGGGTACATCAATCTGTTGTTTATTTACTTAAAGAATTAATAAACAGGGATATTACACCGTTGGTTTTCGAACACGGAGGAGTAGGTGCAAGTGGTGATTTGGTTCAATTGGCTCACCTGGCTTTGGTGTTAATCGGCGAAGGTGAAGTTTTTTATAAAGGTGAAAGAAAATCTACGAAAGAAGTTTTTGAGATTGAAAATTTACAACCTATTCAGGTGGAAATCCGTGAAGGTCTGGCTTTAATGAACGGAACTTCTGTAATGTCCGGAATTGGTATTGTTAATGCTTATAAGGCCAATCAATTAACTGATATTTCCATTAAATTATCTTGCGCCATCAATGAACTTGTTCAGGCTTACGACGATCATTTGTCAGAAATTTTAAATGGAACAAAACTTCACGCAGGACAGCAAAAGATTGCAGCAAAAATGCGTGCTCATTTATCTGACAGTAAACTGATCAGAAAAAGAGCAGACCATTTATATACTCACTTTGAAGAGCAGGAAAAAGTTTTCAAGGAAAAAGTTCAGGAATATTATTCTTTAAGATGTGTTCCGCAGATTTTAGGACCTGTTTTGGATACACTGGAATACACTGAAAAAGTGCTGGAAAACGAAATTAATTCAGCCAATGATAATCCGATCATCAACGTTGAAGATCAGCACGTTTACCACGGCGGAAACTTCCACGGAGATTACATTTCTCTGGAAATGGACAAGCTGAAAATTGTGGTAACGAAACTAACGATGCTGGCAGAAAGACAATTAAATTATCTTTTGAATGCAAAAATCAACGAAATATTGCCTCCTTTTGTAAATTTAGGTAAATTAGGTTTCAATTTCGGGATGCAGGGTGTTCAGTTTACAGCAACTTCCACAACGGCGGAAAGCCAGATGCTGTCGAATTCGATGTATGTTCATAGTATTCCTAATAATAATGATAATCAGGATATTGTAAGCATGGGAACAAATGCAGCCGTGATTTGCAGAAAAGTGATTGAGAACGCCTTTGAAGTATTAACAATTGAAGCCATTACAATCGTTCAGGCGATTGAATATCTTGGTTTTAAAGATAAAGTTTCATCTTCAACGAAAGAATTGTATGATGAAATCAGAAAGATTATTCCAGCCTTTTCCGATGATATGGTGATGTATCCGTATTTGGAGGAAGTGAAAAAATATTTAAAAGCAATGTAATTTTTTATTAAAATTAATTGTTATAAAAGGAGAAAAAATTATACTGAAAAAACTAAAACTATATAACTAACACATGAAATGTGCAATTGTCACAGGCGGCTCCAGAGGGATTGGAAGAGCCATCTGCATAAAGCTGGCAGAGGATAAGAATTACCATATCTTGATTAACTACACTTCGAACGAAGCTGCAGCAAAAGAAACACTGGCTAAAGTTGAAGAATTGGGATCTAAAGGAGAAATCCTGAAATTCGATGTAGGAAATGCAGAAGAAACTCAAAAAGTTTTAATAGAGTGGCAGGAAGCCCATCCGGATGCCGTCGTTGAGGTCATTGTAAATAATGCCGGAATCACAAGAGACGGGCTTTTCATGTGGATGCCAAATGAAGATTGGAATGCTGTAATCAACACAAGTTTAAATGGTTTTTTCAACGTAACCAATTTCTTTATTCAAAAGTTATTGCGTAATAAATACGGCAGAATTATCAATATGGTTTCGGTTTCCGGTGTGAAAGGAACGGCCGGCCAGACAAATTATTCTGCAGCAAAAGGCGCTTTAGTCGGAGCTACAAAGGCTTTGGCACAGGAAGTGGCAAAAAGGAATATCACTGTAAATGCTGTTGCACCGGGATTTATAAGAACAGACATGACGCAGGAGTTTAATGAAGATGAATTAAAAGCCATGATTCCTGCAAACAGATTCGGTGAAGCGGAAGAAGTGGCAGATTTAGTCGCGTTTTTAGCTTCTAAAAAGTCATCGTACATTACAGGTGAAGTAATTAATATTAACGGAGGAATTTATTCATAAAAATCAGGTAGCAGATAAATAGGTTACAGTTCTTAGCTGCAACCTTGAACCTGCAACCTAAAACCTTGAACATTAATGGAAAATAGGGTTGTAATTACCGGAATGGGAATTTATTCCTGCATCGGAACTTCTTTGGAAGAAGTGAAAGAATCTTTATTTCAGGGAAAATCCGGGATTGTTTTAGTGGATGAAAGAAAAGAATTTGGCTTCAGATCAGGACTTACAGGTGTTGTTCCTAAACCGGATCTTAAAAATCTTTTAAACCGCAGACAACGTGTAAGCATGGGCGAAGAAAGCGAATATGCTTATATTGCCACGCTTGATGCACTAAAACAGGCTAATATCGATCAAGACTTCCTGGATCATAACGAAGTCGGAATTTTATACGGCAACGATAGTGTTTCTCAGGCAGTTGTGGAGTCTATTGACATTGCAAGAGAAAAAAAAGATACAACTTTAATGGGATCCGGCGCGATTTTCAAATCAATGAATTCCACGGTTACCATGAACCTTTCCACGATTTTTAAATTAAGAGGAATCAATCTTACTATCAGTGCGGCCTGCGCGAGCGGTTCTCACTCTTTGGGACTGGCTTATATGATGATTAAGAATGGGTTTCAGGACATGATTGTCTGTGGTGGAGCTCAGGAAACCAACAAATATTCGATGGCGAGCTTCGACGGATTAGGCGTTTTTTCAATAAGAGAAAACGAACCGACAAAAGCATCAAGACCTTTCGATCAAGACAGAGACGGACTTATTCCGAGTGGAGGTGCGGCAACTTTAATTGTTGAAAGTTTAGAATCTGCACAGAAGAGAGGCGCAACTATTTTAGCGGAAATCGTTGGTTACGGGTTTTCCTCAAACGGCGGACATATTTCCACACCGAATGTCGACGGGCCGGCTTTAGCGATGGACAGGGCCTTGAAACAATCAGGATTGGCCGCAAAAGATATCGACTATATTAATGCTCATGCGACTTCCACGCCAATTGGTGATGCAAACGAAGCCAAAGCGATTTACGAAATTTTTGGAAGTGAGGTTCCGGTGAGTTCTACAAAATCCATGACCGGTCACGAATGCTGGATGGCAGGGGCAAGTGAGGTGATCTATTCGATTCTGATGATGCAGAATGATTTCGTAGCGCCAAATATCAATCTGGAAAGGCCTGACGATGAGGCGAAAAAGATAAATTTGGTCGCTGAAACAAAAAGTCAAAAAATTGACGTATTTTTGTCGAATTCTTTCGGATTTGGGGGAACAAATTCGGCACTAATTGTTAAAAAATTTGAATAAAAACATGGAAAGGGAAAAAATTGTTGCGATCGTCAACGACTTTTTGGTTAATGAATTTGAGGTAGACGGCGATGAAATCAGCAATGAAGCAAACTTAAAAACAACTTTAGGCTTAGACAGCTTAGATTATATTGATATGGTTGTGGTGATCGAGTCTAATTTCGGAGTGAAATTGGGTGAAGCAGACTTCAAGAAAATGGTCACTTTTGATGATTTCTACTCAACTATCGAGAACAAAATCGCTGAAAAAAACGCATAACTATCGACTGAAATTTTATTTTCTACTCAATTTAACCGCTTTCTTTGCTGAGTGAAACGTCTTTGCGAACTTAAAAACGTTTAGTAGTTAAAGAATCTTTGCGAACTTTGCGTTAAAAACAAAAATATGAACAAGTGGAAAGGTAAATCTAAAGGCACAATATTAGGATACAAAATATTCGTTTGGTGCATTAGAAATATCGGGATCCGAAGTTCATATTTTGTGCTTTATTTTGTTGCTGCCTATTACTTTATATTCGAAAAAAAGAGCAATCGGTATATTTCATATTATTTCAAAAAACGACTCAGTTACGACTCCTGGAAGACAAAACTTTCTGTTTATAAAAGTTATTTCACCTTTGGAAAAGTTTTAATTGATAAAACAGCTATTTCTGCAGGGTTAAGAGATAAATATACCTACGAATTTGACGGAATTGAAAATCTTCGAAATCTCTTGGCAGAAAAAAAAGGGGGAGTTTTGATCAGTGCTCACATCGGGAATTTTGAAATCGCAGAACATTTTTTTGCCGATATCGATTTTGATTGTCAGATTAATTTAGTGACGACAGATCAGGAAGTTACAGTGATCAAAGAATACCTGGAAAGTGTTTCCGTTAAAAAAAGCAATATCAAATTCATTTACGTAAAAGACGATATGTCACATATTTTCGACATCAATGAAGCGTTGTCGAAAAATGAGCTGATTTGTTTTACAGGCGACCGATATTTCGAAGGATCCAAATTTCTTGAAGGCAATCTTCTCGGAAAAAGTGCCAAATTCCCTGCAGGTCCTTTCCTTATTGCTTCCCGATTGGGTGTTCCTGTGGTATATGTCTATGTAATGAAGGAAAAAAATCTTCATTATCATTTATTTGCAAGAGTGGCTCAGAATGTGAAAAAGCGTGATGCTCAGGGACTTTTGAATTCTTATATCCAAAATTTGGAATCTATGATCAAAAAATATCCTCTTCAATGGTTCAATTACTTCGATTTTTGGGATGATATTGATTAAATTTCCTACTTTTACCTTGAAAATTAATCCATGATTATCAATTGTAAAATGCTTCAACTTTGCTCATTTTTAATTCTAACTTTTTATTGAACAGTAAATTTGTAATGATGTCATGCTGAGTAAAGTCGAAGCATCTCAATCCATATTCATTTAATTAAAAAAAACGCATTTTTCTCCTTGAAAAAAGAATATGACATACTTGTAATCGGCAGCGGATTGGGAGGTCTTGTTTCGGCTCTTATTTTAGCGAAAGAAGGTCTGAAAGTCTGTGTCTTGGAGAAAAATAACCAATACGGCGGAAATCTGCAGACATTTTCCCGCGATAAAATGATTTTTGATACCGGAGTTCACTATTTGGGCGGGCTTTCCAAAGGACAAAATCTCCATCAGTTTTTTTCCTATCTGGAAATCATGGATGAGCTGGAGCTTCAGAAAATGGATGAAAACGGATATGACAAAATTACTTTCGGTAACGATGAAATTGAGTATTCTCACGCTCAGGGATACGCAAATTTTGTTGAACAACTGTCAAAATATTTTCCTGATGAAAGAGAAAATCTGGAAGATTATTGTGAAGAGATTCAGCGGGTCTGCAATCATTTTCCAAGATATAATGTGGTGGGGAGAGACTATTACAGTGAAGAAATTCTCCATTTAAATACCAAAAGATTTATCGAATCGATTACCCAGAATAAAAAACTACAATCTGTTTTATTAGGTTCAAATTTTTTATACGGCGGAAATTCTGAAGATGTTCCGTTTTATGTTCATGCTTTGACGGTGAATTCTTACATCCAAAGTGCTTATAAATGTGTAAAAGGAGGCAGCCAGATCTCAAAATTATTGATCCGGAAGCTTCGCCAGTACGGGGCGGAAGTTCATAAACATGCTGAAGTTTCAGAATTGATTTTTGATGAAAAAGATATTCTAACAGGTGCGAAAACTAAATTGGGAAAGGAATATTTGGCGAAACAATTTATTTCAAATATTGAAATTCGTTCGATGATTAAAATGATTGGAGAAGAAAGGTTGAAAAAATCCTTTTTGAACCGGGTGTTTAGCTGGGAACCTGTTTCATCTTGTTTCAGTGTTTATTTGGTGTTAAAGCCACATTCAATTCCGAATTTTAACTATAATATTTACCATTATTCCAACGAAGACCTGGTTTGGAATGCTTATCGGTATGATAAAAATTCATGGCCTGAAACCTATATGCTTTCTTCGACACAATCAAAACACTATCCTGATTTTGCAGAAAGCCTGACAGCCATTTCTTATATGGATTTTGCCGAAGTTAAAGAATGGGAAAAAACATTCAATACAGTTGCGGATGAACATGAAAGGGGAGAGCTCTATGATATATTTAAAAAGGAAAAAGCAGAAAAAATGATTGATGCTTTGGAGAAAAAAATTCCGGATCTGAGATATTCTATTAAGAGAATTTATACTTCTTCGCCTTTGTCTTACCGCGATTATATCGGAAGTTTTGAAGGAAGTATGTACGGCTATATCAAGAGTTCTGAAAATCCTTTAAAAACGATGGTTTCTCCACGCACAAAAATTAATAATCTCTTTCTGACAGGGCAATCGGTGAATATGCACGGAATTTTGGGCTGTACCATCGGAGCGTTCAATACCTGCGCTGAAATCCTCGGAAAAGAATTGATTGACGAGAGATTAACAGAATTGATTAATAAAAAATAATGAATGGTGAGGAAAGAAAATAAAATGCAGATAGTTGTCATTCAGAGTGAAGTGAAGCGAAACGAAGAATCTAAAATATGTGGAATAGATTTCTCCTTTCGTCGAAATGACAGAATTTTAATCTTATTTTTTCTTAGTCTTATCCTTACTTCATGCGGAATAAGAAAATCCATCAAACATATTCCTGATGTAAAACAATATTCGCTTGAAATCCCAAAAGTCAATAAAATCAACGATTCAACTTTTAGTTTTAAAGAAAATTATTTAACTAAAAATAAACAGCAGCTTTGGGAATTATATATCAAAGGAAATCCATTGCAATTAGGCTATAATAATGGCGCTTTAACACAGGATTTAATGCAAAGACAGGAGGAGATTTTCTTTTCAAAGGTGGAAGGCTTTGTTCCATCGAAGTTTAAGCAGAATTTACTGAGAGGTTTTCTAAAATGGTACAACCGCAAAATGTATCTGAATGTCCGTGAAGATTATCAGGCAGAATTATACGGATTATCTCAGTATTCATCGGATAAATATGATTTTATTGCCCCAAAATATCTTCGAAATTTATATTTACACGGCGCTCACGATATCGGTCATGCGATGCAGGATCTGATGATGGTTGGCTGTACTTCTCTCGCTGTTTGGAACGAAAATACGGAAGACGGAGATCTGCTGATCGGACGGAACTTTGATTTTTATGTGGGAGACGATTTTGCTAAAAATAAATTAATCGAATTTGTAGAACCGGAAGTGGGGATTCCTTATCTGTCTGTAAGCTGGCCGGGAATGACCGGTGTAGTTTCGGGGATGAACAAAGTGGGGATTACGGTAACCATTAACGCGGGAAAATCAAAAATTCCGTTGACTGCAAAAACACCGATTTCTTTGGTGACGAGAGAGATTTTGCAATATGCGAAAAATATTGATGAAGCGATCACAATTGCCAAAAAGAGAAAAGTTTTCGTTTCAGAATCGATTCTGGTGGGAAGTGCGAATGATAAAAATGCAGTGATTATTGAAGTTTCGCCGGATAATTTCGGAGTCTATAAAGTCGAAAATACAAGCAGTATTTTTTGTACCAATCATTTTCAGTCGGATACGTACAAAGACGATAAAAGAAATCAAAAACATATCGCAGAAAGCCATTCCCAGTATCGTTACAAAAAGCTGCAAGAACTTTTGCAGGAAAATAAAAAGCTGAATCCGGAAAAAATGGCTGCTATTTTAAGGGATAAGTCCGGTTTGAAAGGAGATAAAATTGGTTTTGGAAATGAAAAGGCGCTGAATCAGTTACTGGCGCATCATGCGGTGATTTTTTCACCGCAGAAAAAGTTGGTTTGGGTGTCTTCCAATCCGTATCAGCTGGGAGAATTTGTCTGTTATGACCTTAACGATATTTTTTCCGATAAAAGATTAAAAAGCGGAAAATTTGCAAAATCGGATTTGAATATTGCGAAAGATTCTTTTGTAGATTCTCAGGAGTTTAAAAATTATGAGGAGTACAAAAAATTAAGTACAAAAATGGAAGAAGGAATCGATAATAAAGGAAAAGTACTCTCGGAAGAATTTATTAATCATTATCAAGCTTTAAACCCTGATTTTTGGTTCGTATACTACCAAGCCGGGAAGTATTATTTTAATAAAAAAGAATATTCGAAGGCAAAAATTGAATTTGAAAAAGCATTATCAAAAGAGATTACAACGGTTCCGGATAAGAAAAATGTTGAAAAATATTTACGTAAAAGTTTAAAACAATTAAAATGATTTTGAAAGGAAAAATTTATTTGTAGCCTTTTGAAATAATCTGAATTTTCCATTTTGTAATTTATTAATGTTTTCTAGGTTTTCGTTAATAAGTTCGTTTTTATTTCCTATTTTGATTCATTTATTTTAATTGAATTAATTATTTTGTTGTAAAAAAATCATTGTTATGTAGATTTATTATTATATTTATTCGTTTTTTTAAATGTTTAAATGAATGAGAAAAATCTACTTATTATTTGTTTTTTGTTTCCTTATTTTGTTTTCGTGTAAAAGCGATGACCATATCGAGAGTGTTGAAACTGAAAGTCCTGTGGTTAATTTTAATATTAATGCAGTTCCTTATTCCAAATTATCTACCTATGCTTTTTTTAAAGGAGATCTTAAAAATTTAGACCCTGTAGCAAAGGTAATTCCTTACGAGCCGGCGAGTTCTCTTTTTACAGATTATGCTTTAAAAAAGAGATTCATCTGGATGCCCAATGATGTAAAAGCAAGCTACGATGCAGATGATAAATCATTAAACTTTCCTGTAGGAACTGTGTTGATTAAAAATTTCTACTACAATACCATACAGGCCGGAAATACCACTAAAATTCTCGAAACCCGTTTAATGATCAAAAAATCAAGCGGTTGGATCTTTGCAGAATATTTATGGAATGACGCCCAGACTGAAGCAGAATTGGTTACCGGAACAGATTTTACAAGCGGAAGTTCAAAGAATATTACCTTCAAAAAAGATAATGGTGATATTATTACAACGGATTACAGAATCCCTTCTGAAACAGAATGTTATGCCTGCCATAAACTGGATAATAAACCCATCCCGATTGGTGTAAAACCTCAAAATCTTAACGTAACCTACAATTATCCCAGCGGACTGAAAAACCAGTTACAGAAACTGGTTGATGAAGGTTATCTGCAAAGCTACCCTTCGAATATAGTTTCCACGGTAAATTATAAAGATACGAGCAAACCGTTGGATATTCGTCTGCGTTCTTATCTCGATGTCAATTGTGCACATTGCCACCAGGAAAATGCACGCTGCGATTACCGGGCAATACGCTTAAGTTTCAGCCAGACAACGAACTTAGCGAAAATAGGTGTCTGCATTATGGCAGATGAACCGATAGACCCGTCATTGGAGAGAATTATTACTCCCGGAAATCCTAACAAATCGGTGATGCATTTCAGGCTTAATTCTACGAATGAAAATAATAGAATGCCCTTATTGGGAAGAACGATTGTTCATGATGAAGGTGTTGAGCTTTTAAAACAATGGATTTCTACATTAAACCAAAATTGTCCATAAAAAATTAATAATAACAAAAACTTATAACTCATGAAAAAAATATTCCCCTTTTTTGTTTTATTATTGAATGGCACATGGGTTCTTGCACAGCTCACATGTGCCACAGCAGTTTCTCTCAGTGTAGGAACAATTACTGCTCCTAATATTACAGGAGATCCGCCGGTTACAGCGTGTTCTTTAGGTGCGCCCGGATCAAAAGGATTATGGTATAAATATACAGCCACAGAGAATAAAACAATCAAAATTACTACTTCGGCTGCCGGATCAAGTAATGTAGATACACGATTGATCGTATTTACAGGAAACTGTACGGCATTAAACTGCCTTACAGCCAATGATGATTTTGCTGGAACTTTTTCCCAGGTTACCTTTAATGCCGTGGCCGGAACGACTTATTATATTGTGAGTGATAACAAATATTCTTCTTTAGGATTTAATATCACACTTTCTGAAGTCGTTGTTGTACCAGATCGTCTGTCTTTCATTCCTCAATCGGTGTCCAGTACAGGATCTTTTAATAATTGTGTTGTGGATATGAACGGCGATTATCTTGATGATATTGTTTCTGTGGTAAGCGCTACTCAAATAGTCATCTCTTATCAACAAACCGGCGGTGGATTTACAAATGTAAGCTATACGGTTCCTACCACTACCATAACTCCGTCATGGAGCATTGCAGCAGGAGATTATGATAATAACGGTTTTAATGATCTTGTGTACGGCTCGGGAAGCGGAATTGCTTTTTTAAAGGCCAACTCAGACGGGACGGCTTATACTTCAGACAGAAAGCCTCAGTCCTTTTTAGTCCAGAGAACCAATTTTATTGATATTAATAATGATGGAAAATTAGATGCATTCATTTGTGATGATAATGCTCCGAACAGATATTATTTAAATGACGGAACCAATATGAATCATAATCAGGGAGGATTGGGAGATTTCCCTTCCGGCGGAAATTACGGTTCTATCTGGATCGACTATGATAATGATGGAGATATGGATTTATTTATTGCTAAATGCAGCGGCGGAGGCTCTGGCCCGGGCGGAAATATCGATGAATTGCACAGAAATAACGGAAACGGAACATTTACAAACGTGGCAGCTGCAGCCAATATGGCAAATCCTACTCAAACCTGGTCTGCTGCATGGGGAGATTTTAATAATGACGGATGGATGGATGCTGTGGTGGGAATTAATTCTACAAGCAACGGTTTAAGCAAGGTAATGAAGAATAACGGAGACGGGACATTTACAGATAAATCAGCAGGTTCGGGTTACGATACTACCAATGCTTTAAGCAGGGAATATGTTGCTCATGATTTTGATAATGATGGATTTCTGGATGTTTTAGGCGCCGGAAATACAATCATGTTTGGAAATGGGGATTTTACATTTGTTCCGAATCCAACTGCTTATAATTTAAGTTATTATGACCGGCCGATTGGAGATTTGAATAACGATGGATTCTTAGACATTCAGAATGGTAGTACCATCATGATGAATGCCGGAAATACGAATAAATGGCTGAAAGTAACCTTAAAAGGTATACAAAGCAACAAAAACGGAATCGGAGCCAGGGTGGAAATCTATGGAGCATGGGGAAAACAAATCCGTGATATCCAGAGCGGAACAGGATTTGGGAATATGAGCACTTTGAATGCCCATTTCGGAATCGGCCAGGCTACAGCGATTACAAAGGTCGTGGTAAAATGGCCTTCGGGAATTGTGGATGTTATCAACAATGTAACACCAAACACAACATTGAACGTTGTAGAAGGAACCTTCTTAAATACAAAAGAAGTTCAACCTTCTCAGGAAATATTCACGATTTATCCGAACCCAACGCATGATATTATCAGCTTTAAAACTGCAAATGACTTTATTCCGGTAGAAGCCAAAGTATACGAAATGAGCGGAAGAATGGTTTTACAAACAAAAGTTGAAAGAAATTCAATCTCTATCAAACAGTTGAATACAGGGAATTATTTACTGATTGTAGTGGATAAAAACGGTAAAACATATTCACAGAAGGTGACTAAAAAATAATAAAATTTAATATAATTAATTACTGCAAGGTCAACGGCTTTGCAGTTTTTATTTATTAATTATTTTCCGGACTCACTTTATTCAGAAAAAGGAAAGTGGCGATCCCTGAAATAACAGATATTGTTGTTGCTAAAATCGCACTTCCGATCACATATTGAAGCAAGTTGTTTTTTACCAGTTCAAAATTTAATTCCTGGCTTAAAATATTGCTGTTTCCATGTACAAAAGGCGCTCCTAAATACAGGGAGGCCGCAATAATGAACGGAATAAAAGGAGGCAGACTTATATTGGAAGCTACAAAAGCCAAGACTTTATTTAATTTAAAAAGGACGGCAAGAGAAATTACAATTAATGTGTGAAATCCCCAAAAAGGAGAAAGACCGATGAATACACCCAATGCGATGGAAAATGCTTTGGTACGGTTGGTGCCGTCACTTTCCAGAACATCTTCTTTTATAAATCTTCTAATGCTTTTTTTTTTGAAATTATTCACGAAATTCCTCGGAATAATGTATAACAAAGTGATTGTCACCAAAATGGTATTCAAAATACTGATCCTTGTAAAATCTTTGAAAGGCCTGAAATGGGAAACTCTTTCTGCCGGATCATACAAAACTTTGATAGGAACATTTTTTACAGGAATGTGTCTCCACGCAGTTCTTACAATAATTTCAATCTCAAATTCAAATTTTGGTGTAAAATATTTTTTCGGAATTTTATGTAATGGATATAATCTGTAGCCCGATTGGGTATCTTCTAATTTGATTCCTGTTTCAAACCAAAACCAAAAATTGGAAAAACGGTTTCCAAAACTGCTTTTTTTAGGAATTCCGTCTTGCGACATATTTCTGTTCCCGATCAGAAGAACATCTTCTTTTTCATTCAGTAAAGCCTCAACAAAAACGGGAATATCGTCAGGATAATGCTGCCCGTCGGAATCGATGGTTATTGCATAATGATAGCCTAGTTCTTTTGCTTTCCTGAAGCCTAATTTAAGTGCATTTCCTTTTCCTTTGTTCTCCGGTAAATTAATTACGGTGATTTGTGAATAAAGGTTTAAAATTTTCGGAGTAGAATCGGTAGATCCGTCATTCACAACAATAATATTTTCGGTGTAGTCCAATACACCGTCGATCACTCTTCTCAGTGTTTTTTCATTGTTGTAAGTAGGTATTAAAACACAGATTTTCTTTTCGGAAATTGTGTTTTGTACTTCTGGCAGGGTCATTGGATTACTTTAATGTTGCTCTTTCCGCTTCGGTAATTGTCTTGGACTGTGCTGCAAATCTTTTAACATAGTTTTTCATTGCAACATTTTGCTTGCTATAATTATTTAAAATAAATGCTTTGTCATCTTTAAGGCTTCCTCTATATCCTACAATTTTCGGAATATTTTCCTGAACACTTAATCTTATCAGCCGCAATTCAATGTTATTCGGATTGGCTTTTATAATGCTTTCGAGGCTTGTAGCTCCGGATTTTACCAATGCCTTTCTATTTTGTTTGGCAATTTTCGCTTCCATGATCTTTGCGGCAGCTTTATAACCCAAGGTTACAGGATCAGAACCCGTCTGCTTTTCTGCAACATTGATAAATGCTGCCGTATTCGCCGTTGAAGAATTTGCCTTTGCATACCTGTATCTCAAAGCATCCAGATCATTTTGGAAAAAAAATAGGAAAGCTGTAATTAACGATAAAATGAGTTTCATGATGTCAATTTTTGATAGTTTACTGACATTTTTAATGCAATAGTCTCGCCAAAAGAGGTTGTGTTCTTTACTTTTACTTCATCTTCCGTCTGAGTAATATCGAGCTGAAGTTTTAGATCGGGTGTTTCAAATGGATTGATAATCGCCATGAATTTCACATTTGAAGCTGTTTTTAAGAATAATTTTAATCCGGTAAATTCTTCAGTCAGTTCCTTTACAATTTGCATCATACAAACTCCCGGAGTCACCGGATTTCCCGGGAAATGTCCCTTGAAGATATCATGATCTTTGTTCAGGGAGATATTGGCAAGAAAACTTCCGTCTTTTTGCTCGTATGATTGCAAAGTATAAAAATCTGTAAGAATGGTCTGCATCAGTTTTCTGTTTCGGTTATTTGAAATAGCTTTATATTGATCTTAAAATCTTTATGTTGAAGATTCAAACTATCCGCGAAGATATGTTTTTTTGCATCAAAAGTGAAATCGATTTTTTCCTTGTTATTTTTCGTGTAAATGATTTGATGTAATAAACCATTTTCTTTGTTGAAAAATAAATAATATGCTTTTTTATCAATTTTTGAAAGATAAATCTTAGTATTATTGTTTTCAAAGCTTTCAGAAACAGGATATTTCTGTTTTAACAATTGCTGAAAATCATTCTTTAAAAAATTAATAACGATTTTTTTATCTAAATCCGGAAGAACATAATTAAGTTTAAAATTATTCTCTGAAATTTCAAAATCAATTAATTTATTTCCAAAATCGGAAGTCATGGCAACGCGATGCGTCGTTTCACTGATCTTTTTAATAATTAAAATTCCGCTTACATGATTGTTGTAAATATCCATCTGACATTTATAAACATAATCTTCATTGGAAGAAAAATATAAATTTTCAACCGTTTTTTCAGAATTGGGTATAGATTGTACGTCTGTTAACTTATAAGTTTTACAAGAAGCAAACGATAGTACAATCAGACTATAAAGAAAACTCTGAAGCAGCGATCGGCGCATTGATTTTTGTGTTTTTGAAAACAATATTCGTGGTATCTCCCGATGCTTCCGTCATATTCACCTGCGAAACTGTCGATTGGTTTTTAGGAAAATGCAGTTCGATCTGCTTAATATATTTTAGCAATTGAGCGGATTTAGGAGTAAATTTTGCAATATTGAAATTGGAGTTTTTCAGATAGGTTACAGAAAACTCCGGGTCGTTGAACATTTGTCCGTTGGAACTTCCGACGATTAACTTATTGATTTTCTCAAATGTTTTACTCTTCGCATCCACAGAAGATTTTTTCCCCTGATCATTAATGAAAATTTTATTGTCCTTGAAAACAATGCTGTATTGATAAGGCTTTGTATACTTCCAGCTCAGCATATTCGGTGATTTTAAAGACATTTTTCCGTACGTTACTATATTTTTATCCAAAAAATCCATTTTTTTGGTTTGGGTAAAATCGCTCTGTAATGTTTTGATTTGTTTTGTTTCCGACGAAACTTTAGTGACGAAAGCTTTTGCTTCAGCTCCTGACATTGCCGTATTTTGCGCAAAAAAGAAGCTTGAAACCAATAAAAATGCTCCGAAAGCAATATTTTTAATCATTGTTTAACCTTTTAAATTTAACCACAAAAGTCACAGAAGACGAACACCATAGATTTTGTCTCTAAACTTTAAAATTTTTTTTGTCTTTTGTTGTTAAAATATTATCAATTGTAAAAGTTGAATATTTTTTATCCTTCAAAAATAGCAATAAATCTACCAAAACATGATACGTTTTTTCTGAAGTGTCATGAAGGAGAATAATACTTCCTTTTTTTAAACCTTTAGTTACTTTTTGGTAAATTTTTTTCTCATCTTCTGTAATAGTATCTAAAGAACGAACATTCCAGCCGATGCTTTTTTTGTGAGTTTTTTTAATGGCTTTAGCAATATTCGGATTGGTGACGCCGAAAGGAGGACGGTATAAATTGGTTGTTATATTTCCAATTTTCGTCATTACTTCATCACATTTTTCAATTTCCTCAACCATTTTTGAGGTCGATAAAAATCCAGTCGTATTTGAATGTGAAAGGGTATGATTTCCAATAGTATGGCCTTCAGCGATAATTCTTTGAAAAGTTTCAGGATATTTTTCGATCTGCTTTCCGATGCAGAAAAAAGTGGCTTTTATATTGTTTTCTTTTAAAATATCTAAAAATTTCGGGGTAAATTCGGTCGGGCCATCGTCGAAGGTTAATGCAACTTCTTTGATTTTTGTTCTTTTATGAGTGATGCTATTGACAAAATATCCCAGTTCAATATCAAAAGATCCCCACACTACAACCGCAGAAAAAGCAAGAAAACAAAACACATACACCCAAAAACCTCCATGAAACGCATAGATAAAAACGTTACAGAAAAGATAAAATAGGATAAATGGATAATGTTTCATCTTTTATTGTTTTTTGATTTAAAATGTTCAGTTTCTGAGCATGTTATACGGTGTTTTTATCATTCCGTAGAAATCTTAGCGTATACTTTAGTGCTTGCTTAGATTCCACACTCCACTTCGTTCCGCTCTGAATGACAAAGACTCTGATTATTTTGTGTTAAAAATAATTTAACATTTAAACTCTCCCCAACAAAACCAAACTATGATCATTTCCACCTAAATGATTATACAGTAGAATATTTTTAATTTCTCCTTTTTTCAACTCATTAATCATCATCACTTCCGGAATCTCCTGATTTTTTAAAATATGACAAGCCATAAATGTTGAAAATCCACTCGCCGTATTGAATTCTCCACTCAAATGTTTGTAATACAATAAAGCAGAGTTTTGAAAAAGTTCCATTGCTTTTGTATAATAAACATCAGATTTTGCATCTCCACTGAATCCTAAAATAACAGCATCAATATCATTGTTTGATAAACTATTTTTAACCAGAAATCCTTCAATAAATTGCTGAGTTTCTGTTAAATCTAATGTACTGCTTATTTTAATATCTTTCAATTGAGCATAAGAATTTTCTGTTTTATCTTTTCCTAAAACAAAAAAACTTGCGCCCTCTCCCCAAATTACACCATCTGTTGTTGAGTTCAGATAATCAACGGGAAGATTTTCTTCTTTTTTAATGGTTTGGTTTAATTTGTACAATTCCATTGTTCGGTCGGTTTGTTCATCTGTTGAACCTACCAGAACGTTTTCTGCTTCGCCATCATTAATCTGCAGTTTTGCATCCAAAAATGAGAATTCCAGAGACGACGAAGTGTTTACGTAAGTGAAATTGTAAGCATGACATTGCAAACCTAAAGCAATTTGCCCTGCAACCGTATTATGTGTAGACTGAATAAAAAACGTCGGAGTCAGAAACTCTTCATGATTATCAATCACATTTTTCAGAAATTTTTCGGAATCCTGGGAACAGCCCATTCCTGTTCCTACAATAATTGCGTCAGGATTTTCAATTCCGGCTTCTTTTAAAGCGTATTGTGATGCTACGGAGCTCATTTTTACGGTTTTAGACATCCTTCGGATCATTGCCGGAGGAATGAATTCTTTGTAATTGGGTTCGATAGCTTTTAAAACCTGAAGCGAATTTGCAGGCTGTAAATTGTGGAAGAAATCATCATTTAAAGTGTCCTGAACCGAGATGCAGGCTGCACTGTTGAGGTAAACTGCACTCATGATTTTGAGAAAATTAAAGTTGAACAATTTCCTCCGAAACCAAAAGAATTGGAAAGGACATGGTTGATATTTTTCTCTTTAAGCTCTGTCACGGGTCTTAAATCAAATTCTTCCATTTTAGTCTTAAAATTCAGATTTGGGAAAATGATATTATTTTGCATGGCCAATAACGAATATACGGCTTCAATTCCCGCTGCTGCCGCAAGAGTATGACCTGTAAATGCTTTCGTAGAACTGAATTCCGGGACGTTATTTTCCCCAAAAATTCTGATCATGGCAATTCCTTCCGATAAATCATTATTCGGAGTTGCCGTTCCGTGAACGTTGATATAATCGATTTGTTCTTTATCTAAACCAGAAACTTTCAACGCTTTTTCCATCGCTAAATAGGCACCTTGTCCATTTTCTGAAGAAGCGGTTTGGTGATGCGCATCATTTGCATTTCCATAGCCGGAAAGGTAGCCCAACACTTTTTTATTTTCTTTTTTCACGACTTCATCAGATTCTAAAACGATGAAAGCGGCCGCTTCGCCCAGATTCAACCCTTTTCTGTCGTTGTCGAAAGGCGTGTTGTAAGAATCGGTAAGAATCATCAATGTATTGAACCCATTCAAAGTAAATTTTGAAAGAGAGTCTGTTCCGCCGACAATTACCCGGTCTAAAACTCCGTTTTTAATAAGCTTTGCCCCCATCATAATGGCGTTAGCTGCAGACGAACAAGCCGTACTGATGGTGGAAACCATACCTTTTAAACCAAGATAATCAGCAATCAACAATGATGAATTTCCCGCATCATGGGCGTCAATATATTTTTGCTTTTCAGGAAAACCTTCGTAGGTGTAGAAATATTTTTCGGTGATGTCCATTCCGCCAACGCTGGTTGAGGAAATCAAACCTGTTTTATATTCATTAATCTCCGAAATTCCGGCACTTTCTACAGCTTCTTTTGCTGCAATCATACCTAATAAAGAGGTTCTGGTAGCATTATTGTCTTCATTTAACTGAAGTTTTTGCACCAATTCTTCATTAGACAATTTGATTTCGCCCGTTTTGATATGTCCGGCATGACGGGTTTCAAACAGCTGAATGTCTGAAATTCCTTGTTTCCCGGATTTTAACGAACTCAAATTTTCCTCCACATTGTTTCCAATGGAAGAAATGATGCCCATTCCTGTTATGGCAATTTTTTGACCCATGTTATTTTATAATATAACAATGTATCATTTTACCGATATACCGTTACACTGGTAAATTGATACATTGCTAGATTGAATTATTTCGTTCTGTTTTCTTCAATGAATTTCGCCATTGTATCAATAGATGCAAAAATTTCCTTTCCTTTTTTAGGATCAGATAATTTTATCCCGTATTCTTTATCAAGAAGAACGATTAATTCCAAAGCGTCGATAGAATCTAATCCAAGACCTCCTCCAAACAACGGATCCGTATCTTTAATTTCTTCTACTGCAACGTCTTCAAGGTTAAGAACTTCGATGATTTTGTGCTTTAATTCTTCTCTTAAGTTTTCCATAAAAATTATTTTAATGTACAATCTGGCAGTATACCAATTTACCGATGGATGACTGCAAATTATTGTTACATTGTTATATTGTTAAATTAGTTCGTAAGCAAATATACGAAAGCATTATAACTTTCCTGATATAGCTCTACCCAGCCGCACAATACTTTATCAGCCTTTCCCGACCGTAAAATCTGTTCCGAGTAATCGTTTAAAAATTTTTCATCAAATTCATCCAAAACAAAAAAAGCATTCTCTGTCTGCATTTTATGTTTAATGCTGATTTCACCCACACAAATGTTGGGTAAAGTGTATACAAAAACCGCAGGACTTGGAAAATAATTTTCCTGTGAATTAATGCTTTCCTGATATTTAAAATCCGTATCTAAACTTGATGATCTGTTGGTAAAAACCAGAGCCGTTCTGCTGTGGTCTTCATCTTTTAAAATCATTTCAGAAGCAAGAAAAGCAAGTTTGCTTAAATTATCCATTTTGTGGAATTTCGGGTAATTTAATGCTAAAGCTTTGTAGGCTTCTTTTGCAAAATCTGAAAAAATTTCAGTTTGGGCTTCAAAAATAATTTCGTTATTGAGAATGATTTTTGAGTTTTCTATGGTGCAAATGTCTGTTTTCTTCATGAATAAATTTCAAAAGTTTTAAGGCTTTTTCGTTGGGTTTTGATGAGTGTTGAAAACAGATAGTACAATGATTTTGTAATCAATAATATCAAAAATTATGAGGTAAGGAAATTTTTGTACAAAAGCTTCTCTATATTTTTTTTTGATTTGGAAATGTTTTGGGTTGCTTTTAATTCTACGAAAGTATTTGTCTAATTGTTTCATAAATTTTTCGCCCAACCCTTTTTGTGTATTTTCGTAATAAATGTATGCTTCTAGAATTTCTAAACTGGCTTCTTCCTGTACAACTAATTCATAAATCATTTCAGCGCAGATTTAGCTTTTTCTTTAACTTCCTCCCAAGTGTAAGATTTGCTTTCCCCGGTTATGTATTTTTCTCTTCTTTCATTTAGTTCATCGTAATGCCAATCCGGAACAGAAGGATAATTGTCTTCCTGTTCTTCAGCATCGATAATTCCTTTGAAGATGCGTAAGATTCTTTCATCCGCAATATCAATGAATTCATGAATTCTTTTTCTGATTTCTAAAGTAGAGTCCATTTTTCTAAAACTTTATCTCTATCAAAATTACAAAATTATTTTTATGTTTTCTCCAAAACAATTGCCGCATTACACCCTCCAAAACCAGAAGCCGTTTTCAAAATATATTTGATTTCTGCAGGCTGGTTTTCCTTAATAATATTCAAAGGTTGGGAAGTTCCCGTTTCTTCGAAGTTTTTTGATGGAATTAAAGTATTTTTCAAAGCAGATTCCATTGAAATAATACTTTCCAATAATCCGGATGCTCCCAAGCAATGCCCGTAATAAGCTTTCAAACTATTTAAAGGAACATTCTGTAATTCCATTCTGTTGAAAGCGATGGCTTCCATTTCGTCGTTATATATTGTTGCCGTTCCGTGCGCAGAAATAAAATCGATTTTTTCTGCCGGAATTTGGGCTTCTGTCATTGCATTTTTAATGCTTGCAAACAATCCGTCACCCGTTCTCGAAGGTCCGGAAATATGGTTGGCATCGTTGATGACGGAATCCCCTAAAACTTTAAAACTAAATTTTTCGTTTTGATTTGGCTCGGAAGTTATGTACACGGCTGCTGTGGCTTCGCCAATATTGATCCCATCGCGATTTTTGTCATAAGGTTTACAGATTTCTGTTCCAATGGCCTGAAAAGAATTAAATCCTGAAATCACAAATTCTGAAATTTCGTCTCCAGCAACTACAAACGCATCTTTATATTTTCCAGTCTGAATCATATTTTTGGCAACAGCAATCGCCATTACTCCCGAAACACAGGCATTGGAAACAACAATCGGTTTGGTTTTAAATCCGAAAAAATGAGCAATCTTTTGAGCTAAATTGAAAAGGAAAACTCCCTCTGGTAAAATCTTTTGATTTTTTAATAAGCCGATGTTTCCTTTTGTGGTTGATATAATAAAGGCGGTTTCATCTGAAATCTGATTTTTTTCAACCAAAGGTTTTAAACTCAGCAAAAACATTTTTTCAAGTCGTGTAAAATCTGAAGTGTCATTCTGAGCTCCGTCGAAGAATCTTTTAAACTCTTCATTCAACTTTTTGGAATCAATCATGGAAGCGTAAAAAGGCTCCTGATTTTCTATAATTTTATGTAGAGCCACGCCGGTTTTTCCTTCTAAAAGAGCGTTCCAGTTTGAAGAAACATCAAAACCCAAAGGTGTGACGCAGTTGTAATCTGTAATGTATACTTCCTTCCTCATTATAATCCCATTTTATCTTTCCATGCCTGAAAAAACTCAGGATTATACAAGCATAAATTATTGTCAGAATCCAGGAAAACCTGGATGGTTTCTCCGGAACAGACTAATTTATTTTCTTCATTAAAAAGTTCGTATCGGTAAATCAATTTTGCTGAAGTAGAATTCACGAAAGTCGTCACAATTTTGAACGTTTCTCCATATTTTAAAGGGAGAAAATGTTCGCAAGTGCTTTTTACAATTGGTGTCACATAACCTGCTTTTTGGATATCAAGATACGTCAAGCCGTGCTGTCTTCCGAAAGCTTCTCTGCCGTCTTCAAAATACACGATGTAATGTCCATGCCAGACAATTCCCAACGGATCTGTTTCGTTGAACCTTACTCGAACGATTTCTGTACAAGTTAAATTTTCCTTAGACTGCATTTTGTTTTCTTTCGTAAATTAATGAAATTCCAACCATTGCAAGATAGAATAAAAATAAGAAAGTCAATTCTTTAGCAATTCCACCGATTCCGCTGTTTCTTAAAATAATGTCGTAATAGGCGTTCAAACCCCAATTCATAGGAGAGAACTTTGCGATAGACTGCATAAATTCAGGCATTAAAAATACAGGAACCCAGATCCCGCCAATCGCTGCTAAAACAACTACGGAAGTCGCTCCAAAAGGCGCAGACTGCTCCTGAGTATCGGCAACAGTTCCCAGTAAAACGCCGAAACCAATTGCTGCCAAACCGGCAAAAATGGTAACAATAGTTAGATGAAACATTTTACCTGTAACATCAAACTGCGGCAGATCCATATAAGGGAAAAGGTAAATTCCTACTGCAACCATCAATAAAAACTGAATGATGCAGATGATAAGATAAGTAAATGTTTTTCCTAAAATATGTACAAAATAAGGGGTCGGACTGATTCTTGCCCTTACACTTGTTCCCTGGCTTTTTTCTTTAACTAAATTAATAGACAAAGGCACCACGATGAAGAAAATTGCAAACAATGCCCAAGCCGGAACGTTGTGCTGGACGGAATTTGGAATAGCTTCCGTTTCTCCTTTTTTTGGTGTAATTTCTTTAAAACTGATTAAATTTTTATTTTCTTCAAGATTTTCGGTGGTTCCTAATTGATCCTGGAAGGCTTTATAAATCTTTTTGTTTTCGATTTCAAAAACCATTTTATTCACGGAATTCATCACGGAATTTTTGAATCCGGCATTAGTTGCAGGATCGAAATACAAATGAATTTCTTTAGCTTTTATCTGAGCATTCTTTTTAGCAGAAGCCGAATCCGCTTCCAGACCAAATGAACTGACAATCGCCTGAACTTTGGAATCTATATTTGAATTTAAATCTTTCGTTAAATTTTCCGGAACCACAATCGCAAGCTGGTAATCGCCTGAAAAAACGGCTTCTTGAGCTGATTTTTCGGTATAATTGGTCAATAGCTCAAACGTTTTGCTATTTTCCAGTTCCTTTTTTATACTTTTTGAAACTTCAGATTTATCTTTATCAATAAAAATAATCGGGATTTTTGAACCTTCCAGATTTTTAAATGTAGAATCCTGAATTAATGTAATCGTGATAATCAGCAATAAAGGCATCACAAAAATGATGACAATTCCTCCGATATCTCTTTTGAGTAACAGGATTTCCTTAACGAAACTTCTCCACAGTTTATACAACAACATCTCTTAATTCTTTTCCGGTTAATGAAATGAAAACATCTTCTAAATTTTCAGCATTGGCCACTCGTTTCACCAATTCTTCCGGTGTTCCGATGGCATGAATTTTTCCATGATCAATGATTGCGATTTTTGTACAGAACTCCTCTGCTTCCGAAAGGTGATGAGATGTATAAATGATGCAGGTTCCTTTTTTATTTAAATCCAAAAGATAATCTATAATTGCTTTTTTAGACTGAACATCGACACCAACGGTTGGCTCATCCAGGAACAAAACTTTTGGGTTGTGAAGGGTTCCCGCGATCAAATTGCAGCGGCGCTTCATACCTCCTGAAAACTGCTCAACTTTTTTATCTGCAAACTTTGATAAACCCATAATTTCTAAAGATTCATCAATTGCATTTCTTAATTTTTTATGGCTTAAACCGTACAGGCTTCCGAAAAACATTAAGTTTTCCCTAGCTGTTAAAGTTGGGTACAAGGCATATTCCTGAGGAACGATTCCGATGATTTGTCTTAATTTAAAACCATCCTTTTGAGGTGATAGCCCATTGATTTTAAAGCTGCCTGATGTTGGTTTTATTAACCCTGAAAGCATAGAAATCAATGTTGTCTTTCCCGCTCCGTTGGGACCGAGAATTCCATAGATTTCGTTTTTTTCTATATTCAACGAAATATCATTTACAGAAAAATCTTCTGCATTTTTGTATTTTTTATATAAGTTTTTAATCTCAATAATATTCTCCGCCATTCTAGATTGCTTTTCTCAGTTTTTTATAGAAAGCTTCTTCCAAATCTGCAATATGAAGCATTGACTTTGAAAGATTATTATAGATATCGCTTTTCGAGTTTCTGTTTTTATAAACTCGTGCAATATCCACTGCAAAATCTCTCCAAAGGTCACCAATGGCTGTAATCTCCTTGGAAAGTTCTTTTAACTGGTCATTTTTAAGAATCACTGCGGCTTCCTGCAAAAATGCACCATAAATAAATCTGAAGCCGCCACCGCCGGTACCGATTTCCTCCTGCATTCTGATCAATTGCCCAAGGTAATGATTGGTGACTTTTGTTCCTTTTTTTTCTGCCCATTTCGGGATGCTTTTGGCTACCCATCTCATCGCTTTTACACCAATTAATGGTACGGGAGCCAACATATTTTTACATGTATCCTTGATTCCTTTTTTGATGGCATCTTCTAAATTTATATGCTCAGGAATATAAATCGGGTAGTACATATGACCTTTTGGCGGAAGTGCACCTTTGGCGTATCGTACTTTCTCCAATTCTGCTTCGGAAAGTGTAGTTACATAATCCATTACCGGATCACTGATTAAAAATCTCCCGTTTTCTTTTCCGTAAACGACCAGATTATGAGCATTGAAATGGAATTTATATTCTTCCGGGAAATAGGTAAGGTTGAAAACTCCCACCTGAAGTCCTGTAGGGATATTGTTTTCCAGGTTTTTCTCTAAAGCTTTTTGAGCTTCCTGAGGATTTGAAAACTTTATTCTTTTAATTTTAATTCCCAGTCTTTTGGCCGCTTTGCTGAAAATAGCACCAGGCATCGGGCGATAGCTAAAACCGGGGGCGAAATTTACTTTTAAAAAAGGCAGATACACAAAAAATAATCCGGATCCGATCCCGAAAATCATGGGTTCGCTGAGTTTTAAGCCTTTGTTTAATAATAAATTGGAGGCAACACCGTTTTCGCAATGAGCAGTCTGATGGTGTTCAAAATTAAGTTTCATTTATAGCTTGTTATCTTATTAACCCTTTCAGAGTTTTAAACTCTGAAAGGGTTAGTTACTTATTTTCCGTTGAAATTTTTCAATTCATCTACTGAAATTCCGAAAGCATCGGCATATTTTTTCAGTACGGTTTCGCTTAGTGTTCTAAATATTTTTGGTTTGGTGTGTCTTTTCACTCTCCATTGCCACATTCCGACGTAGGCTGCAAGCACCTGCATATCCATTTTATTCAGTTCCATGAAATAAATAATCGGACTTACCTTATTATTGGCAACATTCTGTTTGGCCTCTTCGATTCTTTCATTAATCAACTCCATCGATTCGTCTAAAGCGGCCTTCTTGGCGCCCCAGCCAATACTGTTGGCTGTTGTATAATTGTCGTTTTCATCGGTCACATACAAGACTTCAGTCATGTTGGCCGATTTCAGATTGCTTTCGTCTTGAGGAAGGTCTTGTTTTTTCATTGGTTTTTACTGTTTTACTTCTTGAATAAACAAATTTATTTCAGCTCTTATCAATAATTCATCATTATTAAATGTTTCACAAAAGATATTGCAGATGTTTTCAAACTGAGAAATCAATGATGCTTTTGAAATGATTTTATCACCCACTTTTGGCAGAGCAAAAAGTTCGATTTTCTTGATATTGGTAATAAAGCCGATTACTTTTGTGTCTGTTTCAGGATTTTTAAAGAAACTTTGTCCGAGAATTGATGAGCAGGTTTGCGCCAAATTCTCGATTAAACCGGCTTCAACCAGTTCATTATTGTGAACAAAAATATTATCTTTTAAAATTTCAAAGGAAGTCACAACTTTTTCTTTGGTTAGTTCCAGAATATAGTCTGCCATCAGCATCGGATCGCGATGAGGCAGAAAGTTGTGAATGTTTATAATATTTTCTTCCCTGATTTCCATTAAAAATTATTTTACAACAGTTTTCATTTGAGAGCTTGCAATAACTTCATCATCTAATTTTGTGACAATGTCTACCAACGTTACTCCCATAATTTCACTGAGAATGTTCACTTCTGTTTTTAAAATATCTCCCACTCTAGGTAAAGCATCCGTTTCAAAAGATTTGATAGCACCAATATAGCCTGTCGGAGCTTCCTTTCCCAGCAGATAAAATTTGTAGCCCGTGTGTAAAGCCACACTTTGCGCCTGATGCTCGATTAAGCCGGAAGCCTGGAAAATTCCATCATGAACAAAAATGTTTCCCTCTTTTATCTCAAATCCTGAAATCAGATAATTTTCAGAATATTCTGCAATACTGTTTACCATCACAAAAGGGAATCGCTGCGGAATTAAACTTTCCACAAAGTTCTGATCAGATGTTGGCAATTTGTTTTCCATTAGCAAACCGTTAGCAATGCACAAGAATAAGCAAATCTTCCACTTTCCGGAACACAAAGAAGTACTTTCTCTCCTTTTTTCAATCTTCCGGAATTCATTAATTGTTCCAAGGCAATGAAAATGGATCCGGCACCGATGTTTCCAACTTCAGAAAGGTTGTAGAACCATTTTTCCCAAGGGAAATCCAATCCTACGTTAGCAAATTCATTTTTTAAACCTTCTTTAAAATATCCTGAGGAGATATGCGCCAATACATGGTCAACTGTCTCAGGGTCAAGATTATGCTTGTCGAAAGAAGATCTTAAACTTTCTGCACCTTTTACTAAAATGTATTGGTCAAGAAGTTTTGTATCCTGTTTTAATGCAAATATTGATTGCTTCAGCCATTCATCTGAAGGGTAATCTGCCCATGATTTTAAGCTTCCGTCTTCCTGTTTTTCGCAGCCGGAATACATACAGGCTTCGATTTCGTGAGCGTAAGAATAAAAATCAATAAATTCTATTTTTAAAGAAACTTCATTTTCTCTTGGCTTATTCTCCAATAAAAAAGCACCGGCTCCGTCAGAAAGCATCCATCTCAAAAACTCTCTTTTGAAAGCAATAATAGGTCTTTCTTCCAATAAAATAAGGTTTTCTGCTTCGTGATTGAATTTGTCGGCTGTCATCCAGGCAGACATTCTTTCAGAGCCTACACAGACAGCATTTTTATGTACACCTGCTTTTACAGAAAGAAAACCGTAGTTCAGGGCATTCATCCCGGAGTTGCAAAGTCCTGTTGCTGTATTGATGGCTAAAGGTTTTCCGACATTAAGCTCGCCGTGAACCATTGAAGCATGCGACGGCTGGATCTGATCCGGAGAAGAAGTTCCCACAGAAAGCAGTTCCATATCTTCTCTTTTGAATTTTTCATCAAAAAGACCTTCTACAGCATTGGCTGCAATCTGGGCATTGGTATGAGTGGGATTTCCTTCTTTGTCTAAAGCATAATATCTTGTCGTAATCTTGTTGTTTCTTAAAATGAGAGCTTTAGCCTTTGAAGGAGCGTCGTTTATATAACCAAGATACGTTTCCATTTCATCATTAGAAACCGGTTCATTGGGCAGGTATGTTGATGCTTTTGTTATAAATACGTCGTTCATTCTATTTTAAATTAATTCCTTGTAAATATTCTCTTTGTTTTTTTCTTTTAAACCAAAAAATGGGTGTAGTCAACAGGTGTAAAACCAAAACTACGGGTGATATAATCCATATCGCTGCCATCAAATATACCTTAAAGAATTTGATCAGCAATGGTCGTTTCTCTTTTTTCTTTATGATAAGATTCGACCAAACGGTGAAAATCTTGTTTCCTACTTTTTCCACCCGTACCAGAAATGCGCGGATCTCGATGGCTCCGTTTTTTACCAGCTCAGGCTGTAGATTTCCCAAAGTATTTCCTGATAAGTGTTTTTCAATAATCGCTCCATATTTTACCGAACCAGCAATTTCTTCATCTGAAACTCCTGCTGCGGGAAGCATTCCGGATTTTTCTTTTTGTCCGGTCGTCATCCAGCGAAGGATCGTCAATACACTGGTATAATTGTCGTGTCTGTCTACCAAAGCGATATTTCCTACCAATCTGGCTTTAAGATCTCTTAAATAAACCTTTAATTTTTCCTGCGAAAGCATCCACATATTCCTTGTTCCAGAAATGGTAACTACGGGTGTATCTTTTAAAATGCTTTCGGCATAACCGCTTTTCAGGAATGAAATGACCGGGATAGACGGTGTTAAATACCAAACCTGGTATCCAAATAAGATAAGATCAAATTTCTTATTCAAAACCTCTTTCGGCGGTGGAAGAATTTCACTGGGGATCTGAAGATAAGATTCCGGGAAGGTATTAAAAAAAACGTCACTCGACCAAGGGAATTCAAAGTCTTCCTTCAGTTTTATATTGTAATACGTAACGTCATATTCTTCCTTTTTTGCTTCAAAAGGCCGGGCTACATTTTTCACAATATCTTCCAGCTGACCCGTTTGTGAATAATATATAACTAGTATATTTTTTTTCATTAATATTTTTTAGCGTTTACAAAAATATGCTTTTCATATTTATTATCGAGTTCTAAATATTTTTAATGATTCTGAACTGGATTTTAATTCATAATTCATATTTTCAAAAATTGTGTTTTTACAATTGACAAAAATGATAGTTTCCGGAAGTACAGCCATTTCACCGATGTTGAAATGCTCATCAGAAACCAAAAGAATATCAATCGGTTTATTGATTTCTGTGGTATCTTTTATGTAACTTATCTTTCTTCTTTTTACGATATAATTCTGTTTTGCAATCTCTCTCTTTTCTTCATCTTTAATGATTGTGAAAACTTTTCTGCCTGCCTGCTGAAGTGTCAGTAAAATATCCTTTTGCCCAAAATCATCTGCAACATGCAAAATATTACTGTCTTTCAGAATCTGCTTATTCAATTCATAATAAATAGATTTGTTTTGATTAAAATCTTTCTTCACTTCATGTACAACTTCATTGTCTTTGTATAAAAAACTTAAAAATAGCTTTTTCCTGAAATAATTTTCATCTTCCAGCTCATTTCTCAGTTCGGCAAATTTTTCTCTGAAATATGCATTAATCTGCTTCGTTCTTTCCGAGTAATTTTTACCAAAGCTCAGATCCTCTTTTTTTATTCTGTCACCCACTTTTACCGTGATCGCTCCGTCATAGATAATAAAATCTCCCTTTGGTAGCACTTCAGAATTCCCATGAATGTAAAGCGGTACAATGTCTAGCCCGAACTGTTCTGCAAGATAAAAAGCACCTTTATGGAATCTCTTAATATCATTGGAATAAGAACGTTCCGCTTCCGGGAAAACCACCAGAGAATATCCCTGATCTACTTTTTCCTTTAATTTTTCCATCCCGTTTTCGATGCCCTGAGAAACCGGATAAAAGCCAAGCGCTCTCACCATTCTCCCAAAAATCGGCGACTCGTACACCCAATCGTTTACCAGATAAACTATTTTATGCGTTGTCATCGCAATCGCTAATGTATCAAGAAAAGAGGTGTGATTGGCAATAATCACTGCCGGTCTGCTGAAATCTTCTTTCGTATTTTTAATGACCTTCTTCTTTACAAATGGATTTGTAAATAGTACAGAAGTTAAAAATCGGGCCATAATTAATTTAATAAACTCTAAAGTTTTCCCTCTGGAATTTTTTACAAAAAGAACACCTATAAATGAGAAAAATAATCCTCCCAATCCATAATATAAAAAAGAAAGTACAGAGTGTAAGAACAGCCTGAAAGTAATCGGTGAAAGTCCTTTTTTTGCCCTATTTGTAATCAATAACCTGAACCAGATCGCATACACTGTCGAAGTAATGATAATCACTGAAAACATCCCGATTAAGGCTACCACCGCGAAAGAATGTAAAGCCGGATGTTTCGCAAAAATCAAAGAGCCAATGGATAAAATTGTCGTGAAAACCGCCAGGATAATAGAAATTCTGTACGTCGGAAGCTCATTTTTTCCTGTCGTGTGCTCCTTTTGCATGGCTTTCGTAAGGAAAATACTGAAATCATCCCCAACCCCAAAAACCAAAGTGCAAACCACCGTACTGAAAATATTAAGCTCTAATCCCAAAAAATACAAGATTCCAGCTGTCACCACTCCCGTTAAGACAATCGGGAACATTGTGAGAACGGTCAACTCAAAATTTCGAAAAAACACGATAATCGTCAAAATAATTGCCAGAAGAGAATAATTAATTAAAGTATTAAAATCTCTTTTTAATAAACCTAAAAAGTTTTCATTCATCTGCTGGCGGTCGATGGCGATGGCACTATGTTTTTTCTCAACATCTTTGATGAAGGCATCTCTTTTTTTATCGTCTACTTTTACGACATTCGACACCGTATAAAAATCTTTTTCCCGGCTCAAGAACTCAGAAATCTGCAATGCTTTTACTTTTTCATAGTCTTTTAAGCTCAAAACAGAATAATTTTTATTTAAATTTTCATTAAACTGGTCGAAGGCAGAGCTGTTGAACCCAAATTTATTTCCACTATTCACAAGCTCAGCAATAGTCTGGTTTTTTCTATTTGCATCCCAGAATTTTTTCCATTCTTCAATTTTCTTTTGTTGATCTTTTTCTGATAAAACAACATTTCCGAGAGAATTATAGCTTAAAATTTTTCCTTCCTTTTTTTCTTTTTCTAAAAATTGGCTTAATTGAGAATTTCTTGCTAATGCCTGTTCTTCCGAGTTTCCGTAAGAAATCGTGTAGATAGATTTTGACGTGATATCTGAAAGCTTCTGGAGTTTTGCTTCACTGATTTTTAAATCTTTCGGAATATAATTTAAGTCACCGATATCTTCATTAAAGCCTACATGCCTGAAACCAAAAAGACAGGCAATAATAATGATGGAACAGCCAATAATCAAAGGTTTGTTTTTTTCGTACGGATAAGACCCGATTTTATCAATAAAATTGGTGTTGGGCCCGGATTCTTTCTGCTTTGGTCTGTATAATTGAGGAACAATGATCAGTGCCGTAATTGAGGATAAAATGACCGTGATCGCTGCAAAAAGTCCCAGATCTTTCAATGCTTCAGAACGTACAAAAACCAGGCACAAAAACGAAACTGCGGTGGTCGCACTGCTTAAAATAATAGGTTGTGTGATTTCTTTGTAAAGTTCTTCAATATTATTATTGTGTTTGTAATGTGTGAGAATATGCAGGGCATAATCGATGGTGATACCGATAAGAATGGCTCCGACACTTAAAGAAATGGCAGAAATTTTATCTTTAATAAAATATAAAATCAGCAAGGCCAGCAAAACGGCGTAAAGACGTTCCTGAAATAATAGATCAGCAAGATCAGAAGCACCGTCATGGAAATCATTACCGTATTCTGAATGTCTTTTTTGATCTGTTGGGCATTCGCCACCGCAATCACCGGTGAGCCGAAATAGCTGATCTCCGTTTTTCCTTTGAATTGTTTGTTGAGGTTGCTTTTTATTTCATTTAATTGATTAACAAAAGCTTCATTGTTTTTGGTGTCGTTGCTTTTATTCTTCGGATCGATGAAAAGAAGGAGGTTTTTCCCGTTTTTCGTAACGATATAGTTGTCTTCCAGTTTGAAATCTTTACTGATATTAAGTGCATTCAGTTTTTTGATGCCTAAAAAAGTAATTCCAAGCGGGTCTTTTTTAATAAATTCTTTTGTGACAAGGCTCGTTGGCGAAACCAATGAGACATAATTATTTTCTACCTGTTTTGCAATGCTGTCTTTCCCAAGTTTTCTTTCAATTTCTTTATAATCGTTTTCATTTAAAAATAAAGGAAGGTTCTGATTCACAAAATCGAAGGTTTCCGAAATTTCATTATCATTTACTTTTCCCTGGATAGAGCCGATGTATTTTTGCAAAGGTTTTATTTTATCTAAAAAAGTATCTGCTGTTTCCGATAGTTGAAAATTGTCTTCTTTAGATTTATTTTCGATGATGACAATAATTTTATCTGAAAAATTAAGCTGTTTCAGAACTTTTGCCGTAAGATCAGATTTTTCGTTTTTGGGAATAATCTGGTTGATGTCTTCCTCAAAATTAATTTTAGAAGCAAAAAAAACACACAAAACAGCAATTCCTACTGCAAAAAATACAGAAAGAAGCTTATTTTTGGAGATCAGATAATATAAAAATATAAAGAAGCGATGCATTGCATTATAAATCAGGTCTGCAAATTTAATTTTTTCATTATTAGTTCAAAAAGTTTTAACAAATAAGTTTTCACTGAAAATCAATAAAATATTCTAGGTGAAATGAAAAAAACTTATACTTTTGCAAAAGTTCCCAATTGATGAAATACATTTTAAAGCAAAAATGACCTAAGTAAAAAGAAGCTTAGATTTTGATATGTTTAAAATATTTGATGAAAAAATAAACGGATTTTTATTTGTAATAATACTTCCGCTTCTGTTGTTTGCCATGTCTTATTATGGATTTGAATCTTCTTATACAAGACTTAAAACTTCAGAGAGACCACCTTCTTTTTTATTTACCTCTGTGTATTCTTACAGGGTGATTCCGAATTATCTCAGTGTGCAGATGACGGATCTTATGGAATATCTGATCAACAATCATCTTTCCGGGTTTAAAGATTTTTTGTCTAAAAACGGAACCCCTTTCTACCACGGACTTTTTTTGATGAACAGCTTTTTTCTTGTTATTTGTTCGCTGGTTATTAATACGATATTAAAATTTAAGACAGTGGATTTTCTTTTGAATATTAATGTCAGAAGAATTATTCACCTTTTGTCTGTTTTCTTTATTGTTATTACCCAATATGCACCTACGAACTGTGATACGATCGCGCTGTGCTGTTACCTGATCGGGGTTTTACTTACTTTGAAATATATGCATGCGAATAAAAATGTGCTTTATTTTATATTAATAGGGCTTATTGCTTTATCAACATTGGTGAGGGAAACGGCTTGTCTTAATATTGCTTTTTTTGCAGCGGTTTTATTCAGCGTGAAAGAATTAAAGGAAGGAAATTATCAGTTTATCTGGAAGATAATTCCTCTGGTTATTGCTTTTCTGGTGCCTTATTTGGGTCTGAGAGCAGTGATGAACCAGGAGCATACCACTTTTGTGGAAGGTGTTTATATCAGTAAAAATTTTTCCAGTCCGTTCAACCTTGCGGGGCTGCTTTTTGCGGTTATCGTGCTGTATTTTATTTATAAACTTTGTGTGAATGAAGAAAGCAGAACGGTTTTTAAAAAATATTTATTCTTTTCATTGCCTTATCTTGCCATGATAACTTTGGTGGGGCTTTTCTGGGAAGTGAGACTTTTTTTACCTCTTACTCTTACAGGAATTATTATGGTGAGTCATCAGTTTAAAAACACTAAACAATGAGTTTATTACACCCTTATTACATAATAGCCATAGTCTATATGCTTTTTTTCAGCGTCCAGGAAGTTTTTGGAAAGAAGGTTGATAAAAAATGGTTTTGGTTTTTAGGGATTTATCTCATAATTCTAGTGGGGCTCCGTGATAATGTGGGACCGGATTACGGAAGTTATCGAGGGATCTATATTTATTCCGATACCAAAGAATACATGAGTATCATCAGGAAGGCACTCCATATTGAAGGCTCTGAAAATGTAGAAGTTGAGTGGCTTTATGCATTGATCAACAAAATTTTGCTTAATGTTTTCAATGCTCCGTTTTATATTCTGACCTTGGTGATTGCTATTCTTGCAATTATTTTTAAAATTGAATATACTGAAGACAATACTTTTTATCCGTTTACCTTTACGCTATTCATGTTTATCCCGAACTTTTTTATCGGGGAAAGTGGACAGATACGGCAGAATTTAGGAACTTTTATCATCTATTTTGCTATACGGTATATCAAAGAGCGAAAACTCTGGCATTACCTGTTTTGGGTTTTTATAGCCTCCGGAATCCATAATGTCTGTTATATATTTTTACCGATGTACTGGCTCGTTCGTGTCCCTTTGAACAGAACATGGATGCTGATCCTGATCATCGGATCTATCTTTGCTTCACCTTTTGAGATCTATCGTGTTTTTGGGGATTTTCTAAGTAATGTGGCATCAGATAGTATGCTTGTGGAAGGTTTTAACGGATATGTGGAGGAGACTGCAGAACGATTGAACGGTGGATTCGGGATTCCGGAAGCAATGATGGCCATTCTCACCTTCTTCCTATTTGTTTTTGATAAAAAAATGGAGGAAAAATACCCCTATTACGAGTATCACAAAGTCTATGCCGTAATGGGAATCTGTATGTACTTTATATTCAGGAATAATCCGGTGTTTTCTTCGAGGATGGCGGGAGCATTTATCGGGTTCTCTTATGTTATCATTCCGAATGCGATGTATGTGGTCTCTAGCAATACAAAAAAGATGATCTACAGTTTTATTATTGCATTGGTTATTTTCAATTTTGTGGTATTTGCCAGCTTTAGAAATATCATCGGGGGTAGGTTTACCATAGATCTTTATAAAAACCATATTTTGCCTTAATTTTGGTTAAAAAAATATTAAAAAAGACAGTATATCGGATACTGTCTTTTTTTTATTATTACATTATTT
>CBFGVN010000004.1:0-38717 GCA_965651845.1 uncultured Chryseobacterium sp.
TTATACAAATTTACCACCTTTTGGCGGATAAAAAGAAGCAATGAACAGAAAAAAAATTATTACCTCTGCCTTCAGTAATCTGTACACAGACCAGCGTATAGAAAAGGTTTGCCGGACTTTGCATGATAACGGATATCAAATTCAATTAATCGGAAACGACTGGGGTGGAAGTGAAAAAATGTCGCGACCTTATCCTTTTCATAGAATAAAATTAATTTCATCAAGTCTAAAAACTGCTTATTTTGAATTCAATTGGAAATTATACCATGAATTAAAGAAAAAAGCGGATAAAAATACAATTCTTCATGCCAATGATCTGGATGCCTTACTTCCGAATTATTTAATTTCAAAAAAGCTCAATATTCCGTTGGTTTTTGACAGTCATGAAATTTTTTCCGAAATGCCGGCAATTCAAGGCAAAATGTCACAAAAATTATGGCGATATCTGGAAAAAAATGTAATTCCGAAGATCCAATTTATGATGACAGCAAGTTCAGGATATGCCAATTGGTTTAAAAAACAATACGGAATTCTGCCTGTTGTAGTTCAAAATGCGCCCAGAAAATTAGATTTTATTATAGAAATTCCTGAAAACAATCCGAAAATTCTTTTATATCAGGGAGTCATTAATCCTTTTCGTGGCATTGATAAAGCTATTTTGGCCATGCATCATTTAGAAAATGTAATTTTTAAAATTGCAGGGGATGGTCCAAAGAAAAAAGAATATGAGGAATTGGTAATTAAAGAAAATCTACAGGATAAAGTTCAGTTCTTAGGGAAATTATTACCTGAAGAATTAAGGAAAATAACCCTGAACGCAGACTTTGGAATGAGCATTGAAGAAAATGGGGGAGAAAGCTATTTTTATTCTTTACCGAATAAGGTGTTGGATTGTATTCAGGCGCGTGTCCCTTTAATCCTATCAGATCTTCCTGAAATGCAGAATGTTAAAAGACAGTTTGATGTAGGAGAAATTATTAAGGATCATCAGCCTGAAAATATAGCTCAAGCAATTCAATCAATTTTAAATAAAGGAAGAGAAAATTATCAACCCGAACTTGAAAAAGCAGCGAATATTCTTTGCTGGGAAAATGAAGAGATGAAATTGTTGAAAGTTTTTGAAGAAGCAAGCTCTGCTGCAGGCTTTAAGCCATAAGTTATAGGGCAAAGAATCTAAAAGAAGGCTTACTGCCTAAAGCTTATAGCCTAAAGCATAATTTAGTATCTTTGCAGAAAGAAATTAGTTAAAATGACCATTAAAGAAAAACAGCAGGAAATCATCGACGAATTTGCGTTTCTTGAAGATTGGGAGCAGAAGTATGAGTACATTATCGACCTTGGGAAAGAGCTGAAAGGGCTTTCTGCTGATAAAAAAACTGACGAAAATCTGATCAAGGGATGCCAGAGTAAAGTGTGGATCGATGCTGAATTTAAGGATGGAAAATTGTTTTTCGATGCAGATTCTGATGGTATTTTACCTAAAGGGATCGTTTCTTTGCTGGTAAGCATTTACAGTGGTCATTCCACACAGGAAATTCTGGATTCTGATTTCGATTTTATTTCTGAAATCGGGCTGCAGGAGTTTCTTTCTCCTTCCAGAGCCAACGGATTGATGGCCATGACAAAGCAAATTAAATTTTACGCGGTTGCTTATCAGTTGAAATCGTAATTGTGACCAGAATTTTAGCATATCGTTTTTCCGCTTTCGGTGATGTTGCGATGACAGCACCGGTGTTCCGGGAATTTCTGGAACAGAATCCTGATGTGGAAATTGTAATGGTTTCCAGAAAGAATTTTGAGGGCTTATTTACTGATATTCCGAATGTTATATTCAAAGGAGTAAACCTTGATGATTATAAAGGTTTTTTTGGTTTGAGGAGATTGGCGAATGAATTAATTAAAGAATTTAAGCCCGATCTTGTTGCCAACCTCCACGATGTGATCAGGACGAAAATTTTAGATAAAATTTATCGCAGAAAAGGCTTAAAGGTTTTTAAAATTAATAAAGGAAAAGAAGAAAAAGAACAACTTACCGATGTATGGAATTTAAATAAAATCCAGCTAAAGCAAACGGTTGAACGCTACGCAGATGTTTTTCGGGAGATGGGGTTTAAAGTTGAATTATCGCATCAGTTAAGACCGTCTTCAGTAAGCAAATCAGGTATCGGCTTTGCTCCTTTTGCCCAACATCGCGGGAAAATGCTTCCTTTAGAAAAATCATATGAATTGGTGAAAGTTTTGGCTCAAAAACATAAAATCTACTTCTTTGGAGGTGGAAAAAGTGAAGCCGAAACATTGGAAAAGTGGGAAAAAGAAATCCCGAATACCAAAAGTCTGGCCGGAAAATTAAGTCTTAAGGAAGAACTAAATAAAATCTCCGAACTAGAATTAATGATTTCCATGGATTCTGCAAACATGCATTTGGCAAGTTTAATGGGAACCCGATGTGTTTCCGTTTGGGGGCAGACACATCCTTACGCCGGATTTTTAGGATTTGGACAAAGTGAAGATGATGTGGTTCAGATTAAGGATTTGAGTTGCAGGCCATGTTCCGTTTTCGGGGATAAAGAGTGTTATCGTGGTGACTGGGCATGCCTGGAAGAACTGAATATTCAAAAAATTGTTGAAAAAATTAAAATATAACCTTTCATTTGAGAGGTTTTTTTATGCATTTTTTTAAATTTTATTAAAAAGGGATAGGTGTCGATAATTACAATGGCACAATATTTTAATAATATTATAAAAAAGAATTATGAAAAAAACACTGAAAAAAATAGGAGCAGTAATTATAGTAGGATTATTTGTTATTTCCTGCGCTCCCCGTTTAAAACCTAATGGGAATAACGGCCTTCCTCCGGGACAGGTGAAAAAGGTAACCGGTGAGAAATCAGCAAAACATTATGCACCGGGACAACGTAAATAAGATATAAATTAAACCGTAACAGATACAAATGTTGCGGTTGTTTTTTGTATAAAATAAAAAAATCTCCCTTAAAAAAAGAGAGATTTCTGTGGGTCCTGAGGGATTCGAACTATTTTAGTTTACAGCTTGATATGTAATATCTTACATCTTTTTCTTAATAATAGTATGCCTAAAATTATGCCTTTTGAGGTCATTAATAATCTACAATAGTCCTTCATCATTAAAACTTGTATAATTCTCTTTCGTAATGAATGCTGTCAAGAAGGGCTATATCAAGTAACTTACAAGCTGTTTTAAGCTTCTTTACTAAAGCTAAATCTGAACTACTGGGGTTAAGGTTTCCACTTGGGTGATTATGCACTAATATAAGTCCTGTAGCCAAACATTTTAAAGCTACTGCTAAAATTAATCTGATATCCACTAAACTTCCTGTGATGCCTCCTTTGGATAGGCTATAGAAGCCAATGACAGTATTTGAAGAGTTTACAAAAAGTATTTTTACTTCTTCACGCATTTCTATTATTCCATTAACCTGATTACATCATAGAGTGTGATTGTGGTGCTGATTTTTGATAACACATAACAAAAAACCATTCTTTACTATACTTTAAGAATGGTTTAGTTTGGAAATATTAAGTTAATTCCAGTGGAAACACTAGCCTAACAAATATTAAATATCTAGATTATTCATTATTTTCAATTTTTTCCAATGATTGGGGTCCTATTATATAAGAAATCTTCTTAGATATTTTATCTATTAATACAAAATACGATTTTGTACTATATTGATTGTTTTTATCAGCGACTGCGTCATAGCTTAGAAAATAATAATCTTTAGGTTTTTCGTTAGAAATTACATAATTTTCTCTAATTCCCACATATTCAATGCTGTTTTTAACGAAATCTGTACTAGAATCTAAAAGGTAATTTTCAACTTTTTCTATAAGTGCTTGTTCTTTCATTTTAATATTTTTTAATTTGGAAAAGGTATATTATTTTCTTTTAATAAAATTTCTAATTTAAACTTTATTGCATCATAGTACTGAAAGGCATGATCAAAAGGGGGAGTGCTTAACTCTTCTGGATTGAATTTATGCCTTTTTGCATGCTCTACCAATCTCTCATAAACATATTTTTCTCTCATATATTCATGTATTCTATTTTCAATAGTCCAGGTGTATCTTTAATATGTGCGTTTCAGACTGGTTAAAGACAAAAGATATTTTCAATTCTATTATGACTTTAAACTAAATCCCACTACAGATCAATAAGCAGAGTTAAAATAAATAGCCCCATTACTACTGGAGAAATGGGGCTGTTTATTAGTTAAAGCAGACTACTTTAGTATTTTATAAGAAGTATAATCCTTGATAGTTTTTAGCTCATAAAATTCTTGTTTATCAGCATCTATAATTCTGATATTATCTAAAGGAACATTTTGACAGTGGATGAAACTAATGAATTGCCAAGCATTAAATTTGCCTTTTACAATAATATCAAATCCTTTTTCTGTTTCCAAAGAACTATACCATTCCCATTTTTTAATATCTTGAAAGTTATAGATAGTCATATCTATATCATCTAATAGTTCATCATATTTATAGTCATCATCACTCAGTTGCTTGATTTTGCTTACAATTCCCTGTGGAAGCAGCTTCTCCCATTTTGGATCTTCATAGTGAAGAGTTTTATTATTTAAGAATATTAATACAGCATTTTTGAAGTTATCTAATACCTCTTTAGCATTGGCTATATTTCTTACTCTAACAATCTGATAACCTTTTAAAGGTTTCTCTCCTTTGGTATTATATTGTATGTTTCCTTGTTCTGTCATCACTTTTATTTTTTAATAATTACTGCTTTTTTATTGAATATTTGCTTAAGGTCATCTAATTTCATAGAATAAGAAGCTCCTTGATTCATAGGTAAAGGATCACGCAAAAAGACTTGTCCACCTTCCACTTTTTCCAATACTACTGCATGTCCTTTAAATTCTTCTGTACCTATACTAATAATAGCCTTATCTCCATCTTCTAATTTCTCCAGCAGCTTAGGTAAAGTTATCTTACTTTCTGCAATAGTTACTACTTCATCTAAATAACTATTATATAATGCCTCTGGAATATCTAAAATAGAAGCACCATTTTTATCTGTGTTCAAAGCACTAGCAAGATATTCTTCACTTTTAATAATGCCTCTGTCATCCAATACCATTCTTAAAGAGGTTGAAGCACAGGTATAGTCTGTAGATTGTCCAAAAATCTTAGTTTCAGTTATCCATCTTTCTATCTTAATTCCTGCATTTTCAGCAAAAGACTTGGTTGCATCACCTCCTCCTTTTTGAAGTTTTCTTCCCTTGATTATTACTTCCTCTATATCATGGATTTCATCAGCCAGTTCCTCTGCTTTAGCACCATTCTTAGCCCCTTGTAATAATTCTTCAATGAATCTGCTAAAGCCAGCAAGTCCTTTAGCGCATGCCTTCCCAAATCTAATAATAAATTTTGAAAGAAAAGCCAGCAAATCTGTAATTCCTAATGTAGCTACAGAAACAGTTTCCCTTGCTAGAACCTTTAGTAAACTTGCAGCTTTTTGTACATAAGTAGCTCCTTTTACTACATTACCTGCACCCTCTGTAAAGATAAGTAGCAGAATATTAATCAGTAGCTCAAAGGCAAAAATGCCTACATAAAAAGCTACTGTATATCTTGAAACATCACCAAAATACTCTTTCATCTTATCCAGTATTCCTTCCATATCAGATTGAGAAATGCTTCCACTGGCTTTGAATAGATCTTTAACTCCCTGCAAGAACTTAGGAACATTCTCTGTTACCCAATCCAGTACATCCTCTGCTTTTTCCATTAAATCTCTTCTTTCAAGATACTGCTGATAAGAAAAAGTAGTTGTAGGCTGTAAAAGAAACTCTAAAATATACAGTAGACATTGGATGAGGCTGATAAGCCCACTGTTAACACCACAATAGAAAGCATTGGCTAACTTAAGGATTTCTACCCCCTGTTTTACCATTTCACTAAGATCATCTGTTACACTGGTGAGAAAAGATTTAATCTCATTAATGACTCCTGTAATTCTATTAATCAGCTTTTTAAAGGCATCAGGAAGGTGGTCTATAGAAGCATCTTTAACTTTATTTGCTGCCTGTTTTACCATTGACCAAACCTGTGAAAAAGCAACTTCTGCCCCTTGAACAAAAGGATTGTCACCTAAGTTTTCAAAAAACTGCGCAGCTTTATTCATATTAACAGGAACTGCAACACCTCCTATAATAGGAATTAATGGAGAATAATCTTTAGCTTCAGGATTGTAATTTTTTTCTGTAGGCTTAAATACTTCTAACTTTTCAGCACACCATCCAATGGCATCAGCAGGAATAGATGAGATATTTCCTATAATCTCTTCAAATCTTCTGTCTCCTGTATAAGATTGATACTCCCTCATTAAAGCCTGATGAACAAGAGTAGCATCTATTCTATCCTTCTCAAAAGTATAAGCCAACTGTGTAAGATAAGCAGCTTCATCTTCCATGGAAGTGATATTCCTGAAGAACTGACCATTTACATTGGAGGGTAATGGTTCTGGAAATCTCTTGAAGAGCTGTACAAAGTAATCTCCCATCTTGGCAATGTAAAAGTCACCAGAGAAGTTTGATTTGTTAGGATTAGGTTTTTCATAGAACAAAAATAAAGCCTGTTTCTTTCTTGCATTAGCCTGATAGCTTCCATATACCTGTGAACCTGTTTCACAAGGCAGAACTTCTGCATAATACTCATATCCTTTTTCTCCTTTGTCATTGACTCCTGTTGAAGCAAATACAGATACTGGATTATCTGTAAGATAAGAATAACCTAAAGGAGTATTTCTGTAGTCATGGAATGGACTTCTATAATCAGGAGAATTGTCTTTATTGATTATATGGTCACCCAAAGCATTTTTATCCCCTATAAATCCCTTGTTTAAATCTTCTATGGAAATGACCTTAAATTCAGAAAGATCATCACTCCACTCATCATCAAATAGTTTTTTCATAAGCAGGTTTTAGCAATTAATATTTTTGGTTAATGTTTCTAAAGCAAAGCTACTTCTCATTCACGCCAAAACTTGGCGTATTAAAATTATTTAATAAGATTCTGCTTAAAGATATTCTAAAAACGCCACCCTACAAATGCAAGGTGAAAAAACTAACTCAAAAACCAATGATAATCAGAATTACCATTGAGTGTTTTCTGAATATCTTTGGTAAATTCAAATGCATTCAAATTTCTTCTACAAATCATCAGAACTGACACCTAAATTACAGCAATCCTTATTCTGAAAGCCAATGAAAAACTTAAACTTTTCAAAAGTTTTCTTGTTGTAAAGGTTCTCCAGGTTATAGCTTCTTACACCTCAGAGAAAAAAAGGACACCTGAAATCTGCCTTAAAAGTGAAAAATATTGAGGTTTAAAAAGCCTAGGATTTAAATGAGAATTGTTGTAAACTCCCATGAATAGGGTAGAAGTAGTATAAAACAAAAAAAATCTCCCTTAAAAAAGAGAGATTTCTGTGGGTCCTGAGGGATTCGAACCCCCGACCCTCTGGGTGTAAACCAGATGCTCTGAACCAACTGAGCTAAGAACCCGAATTTTTTTGAAAGGTTTCGTTTCCTTTTCTGTGGGTCCTGAGGGATTCGAACCCCCGACCCTCTGGGTGTAAACCAGATGCTCTGAACCAACTGAGCTAAGAACCCTCTTTATCGGTGTTTCCTCGATTAGAGTGGTGCAAATATACGACTTATTCGGAAATCTGCAAATTTTTTTCTAAAAATTCTCCCACTACAAAGTTGCTTCCTCCGATAAAAATCATTTCTTCCTTTGTACATCGCTCTTTTGCAGAAAGATATGCATCTTGTACGGAATTGAAAATTTTATAAGAAATTTTTGCATCAAGAAGTAAATCTTCATAGTCTTCGGGATGCCTTCCCCTATGGATAGCTGGTTTTGCAAAATAAAACTCAGAGTTTTCCGGCAATATTCTCATGACGTCATCGATTTTTTTGTCGTTCACAAAACCCAAAATGATATGCTTATGCTTATCAATAGAGTTTAATTGATCAAAAACATACTCCAGGCCGGCCTGATTATGTCCCGTATCACAAATTGTCAACGGATTTTTTGAAAATTCAAACCAGCGGCCGATAAAGCCGGTATTTTTGGGAACATTTAAAAGTCCTTTTTCAATATCGTGATCTGAAATTGTGAAATTTAATTTTCTTAATTCTTCAATTAAAGCCAAAACAACCTTAATGTTTTTCTCCTGATAGTTTCCTTTTAAGTCGGATTTTAAATTTGTTTTTAATAAAGAGGCATCAATAAAAGAAGCATTTTCTTTTTCAGCCTTGTTTTTGATAATATTTTTTACGGAATCATTTTCATCTCCGGAAATAATCGGGATATGAGGTTTTATAATTCCTGCCTTTTCTCCTGCAATTTCTTCAATTGTATTTCCTAAAATATTCTGATGATCGAGCTGAACATTTGTAATCGCCGAAACCAAAGGCTTAATGATATTTGTTGAATCCAATCTTCCGCCCAAACCAACTTCGATTATCGCAATATCCACATTCTGCTGATAAAAATATTCGAAAGCCATAATGGTGGTAAATTCAAAAAAAGAAGGCTGAATATCTTCCGGGAGACCTTTCAGTTTCTGAATGAAATGATAGACAAATTCTTTATCACAATTTTTACCATTAATTTTTATACGTTCTGTAAAATCAATAAGATGAGGTGAGTTATATAAACCAATTCTATAACCTGATTCCTGAAGAACGGAAGCCAGCATATTGCTGGAAGAACCCTTTCCGTTTGTTCCTCCGATATGGATGCATTTTATTTTCTCCTGAGGATTTCCGAAAAATTCACAAAGCCTTATGATATTGTCCAACCCTGGTTTGTATGCTTTCTGCCCGTCAAGCTGATAATTTGGAGCCTGTACGAACAGCCATTCTACAGCTTCCTGATATTGTGCGTTTGTCATGGTGCAAAATTCTCAAAAGTTTCAGAAATATGAAACAATAATTTTTTCAAGCTGTAACTTTTTTATATTTTATTCGTCTAATATGGAAAAATCTTAATATGAAAAAAGTTTTGACTATTATTTTGGGATTATCTTGCCTGGCTGTCAATGCCCAGAAAAAGTGGTCTTTGAGAGAATGTGTGGATTATGCGACAAAGCATAATCTTCAGGTGATCCAAAATGAATATTCGAAACAAATACAGGATATCAACCTGAAAACAGCGAAGAGAAACTATCTTCCGTCTGTTTCTGCAAGTGTAGGAAATAGTGTGAGTTTTGGGCAGGCTTCACTGGGAACGGGAAGTATCAGAAACGACAGATTCAGCAATAATGCAAACATTGGAGCGGATATCCTAGTTTACAATAATGGAAGACTGGAAAAAACCATCAGAAAAACAGAATTTGATGTAGAAGCAAGCCAGTATGATATTGAAACCATTAAAAATGATATTTCTCTTCAGATTGCTCAACAATATTTAACAACATTATTAAATAAAGAAATCGTGAAGATTTCCCAGGCAGCTGTTGAAAATGCTCAAAAGCAATATGATAGATCAAAAATCACAACAGAGGTAGGAACTACGGCCCAAACGGTTTTGGCAGAAGCGGAAGCTGGATTGGCAAGAGAAAAGCAAAACTTAAAAACGGCTGAAATTAATGTAGGAAGAAGTTTATTTGCTTTAGCCCAGCTTTTACAACTTCAGGAATATAAAGATTTTGATGTTGAAGATGTAAATGTGCCGGATCAGCTCGCTCCGCAATTAAAATCTATTGATGAGGTTTTAACGACAGCTTATGAAACACAGCCTCAGGTAAAAGCGGCAGAAAGCAGAATCAGATCAGCAGAAGCTCAGACGGAAGTTACGAAGACAGCTTTCTGGCCTACGGTTACGGCAAGTGCAGGAATCGGAAGTTTCTACAATAATTTGTTGAATACAAAGGTTACAGGATATGATATATCAGGAAATCCTATCATCGAGCCTACATTCTTCCAGCAATATAAGGATAACTTTGGACAGAATGTCGGACTATCTGTAAATATTCCGATTTTTAATAAAGGAATTACAAAACTTCAGGTAGAACAATCGAAGCTGAATGAAAGTATTGCTAAGGCGACATTACAGCAACAGAAACAGACTGTAAGAGAAAATGTTCAAAAGGCTCAGTTTGATGTTGATGCAAACTACGAAATTTATTTATCTGCAGTACAAGCTGAGAAAAGCACAAAGCTCGCTCTGGATTTTGCAGATAAAAGTTATGCTGCGGGAAGATCTACGATCTATGATGTAAATATTGCAAGAAATAATTATGCGAATGCACAAGGATCTGTAGCTCAGGCAAAATATAATTATCTTTTCAGTCTTAAATTGTTGAATTTCTATGCAGGAATTCCACTAAGTTTGTAAAATGTCGATTCAATCATTAGAAAAGTACTTACCTCAAAATACGCTGCAATATTTAAAAATCTGGTTTGCAGATTATTATATTCATATAAAAATTACAAGGAACAGGAATTCCAAGTTGGGAGATTACCGGAAGCTTCCGGATAATTCTCATGAAATTACCATTAATTCTACCTTGGTTCCTCAGCTTTTTTTCTTTGTTCTGACTCATGAGCTGGCACACCTTATTGCCTTTGAAAAATACGGAAGAAGGATCTCCCCGCACGGGAACGAATGGAAAGAAACCTTCCGGAATATGTTGCTGCAAAGTCTGGATGTTTACGAAGAAGAACTAAGACCAATTATTATAAAATTTTCAAAATCTCCGAAAGCTAATTTCATGGCAAGCCCGGATTTGGTTAAATATTTTCATATTGAAAAACAAGATGATACTCTTCAGTTTATCGAAAAGCTGCAAAAAGGAGATATCTTTATTTACCGAAATGAAAAGTATTTATTAGAAGGTCTGATTAAAAAAAACTATCTTTGTAAGAACCTGGCTACGGGAAGGAGGTATTCTTTCAAGCCTTTGGCAAGGGTACAAAAATGCACTTAAGAATGTCAAAATCAGATAGATATTGCGTGATTATGGCAGGAGGAATCGGCAGTAGATTCTGGCCTATGAGTACGCAGAAATTTCCGAAACAATTTCAGGATATTTTAGGAGTTGGGCGTACAATGATTCAGCAAACGTATGACAGAATCAGCAAAATAATTCCTAAAGAAAACATATTTGTAATTACGAATAAGGAATATGTTGAGCTCTCTCATCAGCAGTTACCTGAGGTACCACAAGAGAATATTGTGGGCGAACCGTTATTGAAAAATACGGCGCCGTGCAATCTTTATATGGCTAATAAAATTGCTGAAATAAACCCGAATGCAACCATGATTGTTTTACCTGCCGATCATTTGATCTTAAAGGAACAAACATTCCTGGATAAAGTAGAACTTGCTTTTGACCTAGCAGCTAAACACGAATACCTTGTAACTCTGGGTATTACACCGACCAGGCCAGATACCGGCTATGGTTATATTCAGTTTGTAGATAAAAAAGATTCTGATTATTATAAAGTAAAAACTTTTACGGAAAAACCTATTCTTGAAATTGCAAAAAGCTTTCTGGAAAGTGGAGATTTCCTTTGGAATGCAGGGATTTTTATCTGGAGTGTAAAAAGCATTCAACACGCTTTTGAAATGTATCTTCCTGAAATGACACAGCATTTCATGGCCTGTGAATACAATGCAGACAGTGAAAAAAGCTGTATTGAACTTATTTATCCCAAAGTTCAGAAAATTTCAATAGATAACGGAATTTTAGAAAAAGCTAAAAATGTGTATGTAATTCCTGCCGATTTAGGATGGAGCGATCTTGGAACGTGGACTTCAGTTTATGAGAACACCGAAAAAGACGAAAACAGAAATGCCGTGAAGCTGAAACATATTCTTACCTACAATTCAAAAGGAAACGTTATTCGATTGAAAAACAGTAATAAAGCTGTAATCATTGACGGACTGAAAGATTATATCATCGTAGACACCGATAAGGCATTGCTTATCTGCCCGAGAGACCATGATCAGCTGATAAAAGAATACGTTCTCGACCTGAAAAATTTAAAGAAAGGAGACAAATTCATGTAAAATATTTGGTATGCTTTCTGCGTTGTTTGCATTATGATAAAGTTTATATATAAATTTAGTGTAGTCATTTTTATGCTTTCAGGCATGCTTTCGTACGCTCAACAAAAGAGACAATTTTCAAGTGTAGCGAGTATTCTGCAGAATATTACACCGAATATGAGAACAGATTCCTGGATTTTAATTCAAAAAAGCTACGGAAAAGATAATATTATTAAACAATCTGGGGTTCTAAAAGATTATGTATCTCAAAATTCAGGGTTTAATATAGGAATTGCTGAAGAAGGAAATTTTTACTACATCGTTTATTCTTTCGGCGGAAAAACAGAATATATTACAGATCTGGAAGGGCTGAAAAAGTTTGTGGGTAAGATAGATGACATTCAGGATGCAGCAGTTTTTGCAGCAACTGAAGGATATATTATAGATGAAGATTTCAAAGATGTTGCAGGAAATTATTATGAAGATATTTCAAATTATTACCTGGATTTAGGAAAGCTGGTATCAAAAGAATGTCCTTATCAGAAAAAACATTATACCTTAACGATTAGTAAGGCAACAGGAACCATTAATTTTATAAAAGACAACGGATCTTACATCGAACTTTACAATAAAAAATGCACCAATAATCCAAGGCTTTTAAAAATCGAGAAAAAAGAAGAACCAAAAGATGAGCCGAAAAAACCAACTAAATCAACAAAACGCAGATAAAATCTACGAAACGGAGCGATTAATCCTTCGTCCCATGTCTTTAGAGGACGGAGAATTTATATTAGATCTTTACAACAGACCAAAATTTATTCAATATATCGGAGACCGTCATATAAAAACAGTTTCCGACGCAGAAAACTATATCATAAACCGTTTTCTTCCACAATTTGAAAGATTGGGATATGGAAATTATTTAATTCTTACAAAAGAGGGAAATCATAAAGTCGGAGGAGTAGGAATCTTTGAAAGAGAAGGCTTGGATGTTGTAGATATTGGTTTTTCTCTTTTAGATGAATATGAAGGAAAAGGCTACGCTTATGAAGCCGCTTTGAAGGTAAAGGCAATCGGAATGAATGATTTTGGCTTAAAAAAGCTTTCTGCGATTACCACAAAAGATAACTTTTCTTCCCAAAAACTCATCGAAAAATTGGGATTAAAGTTCCAGAAATATGTCACCATTCCAAATGATAATGAGGAATTGATGTATTACGAAACAGAATAAACGAAACACTAATGTCACAAATATTTTCACGGATAATATTAATAATAACTGTATAACTTGTGAAAATATTTCGTGCAATTTGTGTTTAAAAACTATCCTTCCAAAATCTGCTCAGCTGCAGTTTTAGAAGTCACTTTTTCAATGACTCTTGTACAGATTCCGTTTTCATCAAAAATAAAAGTGGTTCTTATAATTCCCATATACGTTTTCCCAAAAGTGGTTTTTTGCTGCCAAACCCCAAACTTTTCGATTATATCATGGGCTTCATCAGCGATCAGATCATAAGGAAAAGCAAACTTACTATGGAAATTTTTCTGTTTTTTTACAGTATCTCCGCTTACTCCCAACAACTGAAATCCGGCTTTTTTAAGCTTTGAATAATTGTCGCTGAGGTTACAGGCTTCCACAGTGCAGGTTGGAGTATTAGCTTGAGGATAAAAGAAAACAACTAATTTTTTTCCAATCAATTTTTCAGATTTTACCATTTTTCCATCTTGATTTGTTCCTTCAAATTGTGGTAATTTGTCTCCAACTTTCAACATAATAAATTAATTTTGTTCAAATTTAATAGTTAAATGACAAAAAAGCAAAGAGCAGAGCTTGTTCAACGCGAATTAGAAAAATTATATCAGGAAGTTCCTATTCCGTTGGCTCATACCGATCCTTATACTTTAATGGTTGCCGTGGCACTTTCTGCACAAACGACCGACAAAAAAGTGAATGAAGTCACTCCCAATCTTTTTAAAGTGGCCGGAACACCTGAAAAAATGGCTAAACTTGAGGTGGAAGAAATCAGGGAGCTGATCAAAGAGATCGGACTTTCCAATACCAAAGCAAAGAATCTGAAAAGGATGGCAGAACTCTTACTGGAAAGACACAATGGAGTAGTTCCGCAAACGTATGAAGAACTGGAAGCCTTACCTGGAGTCGGCCACAAAACGGCTTCTGTAGTGATGAGCCAGGGCTTCGGATTTCCCGCTTTTCCGGTGGACACGCATATTCACAGGCTAATGACGCAATGGAAGCTTACATCCGGAAAAAACGTCGTAGAAACAGAAAAAGATGCAAAAAACATCTGGCCTGAAAGTGTTTGGAATAAACTTCACCTCCAGATCATTTTCTATGGAAGGGAATATTCTCCTGCAAGAGGAAAGGGTGAAAAAGATTTTATTACAAAAATGATGTTTGAGAAATAAAAAATAAATTAACCGCCGCAAATTCCCCTCCTCTGGAGGGGTGGCGAAAATTCAGGGAACTTTTGTCGGGGTGGTTAAAAAAATAATATTTAAAAATTACTCCACATCCAACAGTCTTCTGTGATAATTAATCTGTCCCAAATGGTAATCCAAATGTCCCAATAGATGAATTAAAAAATATTCTGTCGTCATGGCATAGCCTAAAGGTTCAATCGGATATTCCTTTTCAAGGTCTTCTTTGGAAAAATGATTAAGGGTGGAAATTATAGTACTTAGAGTATCTTCAACTTTTTCAATTAGTTCTTTTCTCGGAATATCTTTTAATGAAAATTCAAGATCACGGTTTCGGACATATCTTGAATTCCCAAGAATGGCTCCAACAAAATGGTTGAGATTTCCAACCAGATGAAGACAAAGGTTTCCAGAAGAGTTTAAAATATTTTTATCAATTTTCCAGAGGTTGGCTTCGTCTTGATAAGATTCAATTTCTGATTTTAATTTATTTAAATCTCTGGTAAAAAGAGATTTTAGACTTTCTGCGATCATTTTTTTGTATTCTTTTATAGTTGTTTAGTAAAGGTCCTTCGATTTCTTCGCACTCAGGATGAGACTGGCAAATGATTTTGTTAATTAATAACAGTTAGTATTAGAGATGTCATCCTGAGCGCAAAGCAGCCGAAGGATCTCAATCATCTCTTTTTTTATTAATATAAGTAAATAAAAATTACTGTTGCTTCTTCGCCCAAAGCTCCATTTTCCTGTTCAAAACATCCAACGGAAGACATCCCTGGCTCAAAACTTCATCATGGAATTTTGCCAGACTGAACTTACCTCCAAGTTGCTTCTGGTATTTTTCTCTCAATTCACGGATTCTCAACGAACCGATTTTATAACCTAAAGCTTGTCCCGGCATTGCCATATATCGCTCTACTTCTGCTGTTGCTCCTGCTTCGTCGTAAGAAATATTGCTTAAAAAATATTTAATGGCTTCTTCTCTTGTCATTTTCCCAGTGTGCAATCCTGTATCAACAACTAATCTTACAGCTCTTAGCATTTGATCGCTCAAATAACCCATTTTTTGATAAGGATCGGTATACAACCCAAACTCCGGGCCTAGCGTTTCGCAATAATGTGCCCAACCTTCACCATAAGCTCCAAACCAGCCAAATCTCATGAATTTCGGAAGCTTTGTATTTTCCTGCTGAAGAGAAACCTGATAGTGATGTCCCGGAATGGCTTCATGTAAAAAAAGAGATTCCATGCCGGAAGTCACATTGAATTTTGATGGATCTGGTAATGGGATATAGAAAATTCCCGGTCTTTTTCCATCGGGAGTTCCCTGCGTGTATTCTGCGCTTGCACTGGCTTCCCTGAATTTTTCCGTTTGTCTGATCTCAAATCCGGTTTTCGGAGTTACGCTGAACATGGTTTTCAGTTTTGGAGTAATTTTCGTTAAAATCCCATTGAAAGCATCCAGAACTTCTTTTGAAGTCTTGTATGGCATTGCTTTTGGGTCGGTTTTTACATAATTGATGAATTCTTCCAAAGTTCCTGTGAAGCCGACCTGCTGTTTTACTTTTTCCATTTCTGCACGAAGCATGGCAACCTGCTGAAGCCCTATTTTATTGATTTCTTCAGGAGATTTATTGGTAGTCGTCCAGCTTTTTGCATAATACTGATAAATTTCTTTTCCGTTCGGTAAGCTGTTGTAGCCGTCTGTATCCCTTGCTTTTGGAAGATATTCTTTTTCTAGAAAATCTCCCATTTTTGTATAAGCCGGAATAATTTTTTTAGTAATAGCATCTTTGTAAAGCGCTGAAAATTTGTCTTTTTGTTCTTTGGTAAAATCTTTCGGAAAATTTTTAATAGGCCCGTAAAAAATATTTTTATCTAAATCCAGTGTAATGATTTCTTCGGCTCTCATCTGAGGAATCATTTTGATAACGAGTTTTTTAGGCAGGACCATTTTACTATTGATCCCTTCACGGAAGTTGTCTGTCGCGGCATTCATCCAATCCGGGAACTTCTCCATTCTTTTTAGCCAGTCGCTGTAATCTTTTTCGGTTTTGAAAGGCTGGCTGCCTTGTCCGCTTCCGTATAACGGGAAAGTCAGCGGAAGTCCTCCAAACTGTGTGAAAGGAATATATTCAGGATGATAAGCATAGCCTTCGATTCTGTCTTTTAAGGAATAATCCAAAACATCATAAATCACTTTATCTTCATCGGAAAGATTTTTGTAATCAACATTTTTAAGTTGTTTTTGTACTGAATTATAAAAAGCAACCTCTCCGGAAATAAAATCCTTATCAATATTAATCGGAAGCTGGTCGTTATACCTCAGATCCCCCTGAGAAGTGGCATCCAGAGGATATAGTTTTAAATATTGCTCATAATAGTTAGACGCAATAGAATCCAAATTGGAAGGCGTAACTTTCGTTAAAGGAGAATCAGATTTTTTACATGCAGAAAGGCTTATCATTAAGCCTAATCCTAAAATACTTTTCGATAAAACGTTTTTCATTTTTCAGAATTCTTTGTAGAACAAATGTAAATATTAAAACGATTGATTTTTAATTTTAATGGTTAAATTAAGCATCAAAAGATTCTTCCCTCTCAAACCTCAGTAAAATAAATAAAGCCGATTTTTCAAAAATACTTTTCAAAAAATTTTTCACGTTCAATCTATTTTTTATCTTTGTTGAAAACGTTTAACAATCATATTATTACAGCTCTTTTTTAAGAAAAAATGAAAGGGATTTTAAAAATTTACCATCCGGATGAGACGCTAAAGTACAATATCAGAAACACTTATTGTAAAGCGGTCTACAGCAACCAGCAGCATTTTTTAGAGGTTGAGATTATTACGGATGACGGGTTGGATCATGTAGATGATGATTCATTACAATATAACTTTCCTCAGCTTTCGCTTGAGGTTTTCGATTTCCCTATCGAATCTGCAGAGATAGAAGGAAAAACCATTACCATTGCCGATACGGAAGAAGATACCTATACAGAGGTAGACCTTTTCGATGACGAGGAAGCTTTCATCTACGACAACGAGCTTTTGTTTGAAAAAAATGAGGAAGGTGAGCTTCAGGTAATCTGGAAAGGCACCATTGATGATTTCTACACCGGATCTGATACGCCAATCCCTTTTAGGCTTAAATGCGAATTTAAACAGGATGATATTGAAGTAGACGAAGATTAATTTAATCTTTGGCACTCAATTTTTATACTTAAATTTCTTTTCAAATTCTTTTTTGGAAAGAAATTTGCTATTTATTAAAATAACAAATTTTAAGTTGTTTTTAAACAATTTTTAAGAGATCAATTCATAATATTCCACTACATTTGTCGTTAAAACTTTTATAAAATTCACTTTAATGCTGTTAACGGAACTTACTCAGATTTTATTTGCACAGGTTGCTGCACCTGCAGTCGCTGCGGACGATTTAGAATTTTCATTTTGGAAGATCATGTTTCATGGGGGAGCTTTCGCTAAGATAGTGATGGTAACTGTATTGCTGCTTGGTGTATTTTCCGTGTATCTTTTCTTCGAACGTTTTTTCTTTATTAAAAGGCTGACGTCGAAAACAGATTCTAATTTCATGGATAACATCGAAGATTTTATCAAAGAAGGAAAAATAGAATCGGCGGCAGATTATTGTAAAAGGCAAAATTCTCCGGAAGGAAGAATTTTAGAAAAAGGAATTTCCAGATTGGGACGCCCTGTTTCCGATATTGTAAGCGCCATGGAATCTCAGGCCCAAGTGGAAGTTGCCAATATGGAAAAGAACTTAAACCTCCTTGCGGTGGTTCCAAGTATTGCCCCGATGTTAGGGCTTTTGGGAACGGTAATCGGGATGATTATTGCCTTCTTTAATCTTTCTCATGCATCTGGTTCTTTCTCTCCAAAAACATTGTCTGAAGGTATTTATACAGCGTTGGGACAAACGGCGGTGGGTCTTGCAGTGGCGATTCCGGCCAACTTTTTCTACAATATTCTTTTAACGAGAATTGATAAATTTGTATTAAGAGCTCAGAATATGTCCGGCGAATTTTTAGATCTTATCAACAAACCTTTATAAGATGAAAATTCAAAGAAGAAATAAAGCGAACCCGGAGTTCAGTTTGGCTGCGATGACCGACGTTATCTTGCTAATGCTGATATTCTTTATGATCACGTCTTCTGCAGCCAATCAAAGCGCGATTGATGTGAAACTACCGAAAGCCGGAGCTGTTGACGATAACATTCCCAATCCTCTTACGGTAAGCATTAAACCGGATGGATCTTATTTTGTAGATGATGTTCCGGTAACAAAAGATCAACTTGAAGCTACGATTGTAAATAAATTAACAAACCAGACCAACAAATCTTTTACAATAAGAGCCGACGAAAATACAATGCATAAAGATGTTGTTTTTGTAATGGAAATTGCGGAAAAGAATAAATTTAATATTGCCATTGCAACAGTTAAAGATAAATAACAAACCCGAAAATTTCGGTAAGGATCATTTTAAAATGAGAAGCCAGATAATCAATAAAGACGAACAAAACAAAGACAGGGTAAAAAGTGCATTGCTTTCTATCCTGATTTGGTCTGCAATTCTGTTATTTGTTTTTTTATATAAATTAAAGCCGGAACTGGATCAGCAACCGGAAGTTGTTACCACGATGCTTGTTAATTTTGGCGACAACAGAAACGGAAACGGGGAGGAAGAGCCCGCCGACCAACCGGGAAGCTTGGCTGCTGCCACAGAAGAAGTAACTCCGGAGCCTGTAGAAACGGCTGTTCCTGAAACTAAAACAGTTATCAAGCCGGAACCGCAGCCTGAAACTAAAAAATCAGAGGCTAAAGAGAAAATTATTACAGGAAATAATTCGAAGGTGAGCGTTCCCAAAAAAGAGGAATCAAAAAAATCGGATAAAGCAGCTGCGACAAGTACTTCTGCATCTAAGAATACCAAAAAATCAGGAGCAACAACAGCCAATTCTAAAACCGGAAACGGCGACGGAAAAGGAACTGCTGCCATTGGAAATTTAATCCGAGGAAGAGGAACAAAAGCCGGAAGTCAGGGAGATGGTACCGGAATAGGAAATGCAGGAGATCCTTTAGGCGGAGACGGAAATGGAGACAGTAAAGTCGGAATCGACAGAAAACTGGTCGGATTCATCCCCGGAACGATGGGAAGAGGGGGAGCACAGCCTGCCAACAGTTGTACAGCGAGCGGAACCATTACCATTGCTTACACGGTGGATAAAGCCGGAAATGTAGTTTCTGCGAGAAGATCGGGCGGAACTTCGGATCCTTGTATTACTTCCAATGCCATATCATGGGTCAAGAAATATGTAAAAGCAGAAAAGGCGAATACATCTTCCACCGGAACATATAAAATCACATTCTAAAATACAAAAGCACTTTATTCAAGTGCTTTTTTTATTTCTGCGATTCTGTTAATAACCGGCAATGCAAATATTCCGCTGGTTTGAAGATACAATTCGTAGAATGTTTTCGCTTTGTCTAAAAAGTCATTATTCTGGGTTGTTTTACCATGGAAATAGAAAAGATTTCCCAGCATTTCGTAGTAGTCTTTATGGTCTCTTTCCTGTCTTTCGTTGACAATTTCTATAATCTCTTCTTTTGTTTTTGATGAAAGAACAGTAAAATCAAATTTGAAAATATCCCTCATCAAAGAATCAAAGTCTAATTCTTTCTGCATTAAGCTTTCTTCGGGTTTGTCCAGAATCAGTTTTTCTAATGCCTGAGATAGCTGGCGGATTAATCTTAATGTGAATTCTTTATCTGTGATCATAAGTTGGTTTAAAGTTTAGTGTTTAAGGTTAATTAATTTCAATGTTTAAATTTTAAATCTTAAACATTGAACCTGGAATTTTTTAAGCAAAAAATAAGTAAGCCAACGCAATTGAAGTAATAATCCCCACCAAATCGGCCAAAAGCATGGCAATTACCGTGTATCTCGTATTCTTTACGGCTACGGCTCCAAAATAGACTGCAATCACATAAAATGTCGTATCTGAACTTCCCTGAAGAACCGCCGCCAATTTTCCCTGGAAACTGTCTGCGCCGAAAGTTGCCATTGTGTCAACCATCATTCCGCGGGCTCCGGAACCGGATAAAGGTTTGATTAAAGCCGTCGGAAGACCATCTACAAAACGGGGATCCAGGCTTGCCACATTGGCAACCCACTTCATCCCGTCGATAATAACATCAAAAACTCCGGAAGTTCTTAGTAGAGAAATGGCAATCAGCATCCCGACTAAGTAAGGAATAATCTTGACGCAAGTCGTAAAACCTTCTTTTGCCCCTTCAATAAAAGCATCAAAAACATTAATTTTTTTATAAACCGCACCCAAAACGATCGCCAGGAAAATAAAGAGAATTAAACCATTACTTAAAACTTTACTGAAATCATCCAGCTCATCTTTGCTGAGTTTAGTTAAATATAAAACGAGCAAAGCAATAACTGCCGAAATTCCGCCAACATAAGCAATAACAATAGGCCTTAGTAAATTGATTTTCTGGTATAAAGAAACAATGATCATCGCCGCAAAAGTCGCCGCAAAAGTGGCAATCATACAAGGAAGAAAAATATCCGTCGGAGTTTTCGATCCCATCGAAGCCCGAATTGCAATAATAGAAACCGGAATCAGTGTCATCCCTCCAGCATGAAGGCACAGGAACATGATCTGCGAATTACTTGCCGTATCTTTATTTGGATTTAATGTTTGTAAGCTTTCCATTGCTTTTAAGCCAAATGGTGTTGCGGCGTTATCCAACCCCAGAAGATTCGCACTGAAATTCATCAGCATATGCCCGAAAGCCGGATGGTTTTTAGGGATTTCAGGAAATAATTTTGAGAAGAAAGGCTGGATTAAACGGCTCAAAAGATTAATACCCCCAGCTTTTTCCGCAATACTCATGAATCCCATGAATAAAGTCATGATTCCAATTAAGCCCAAACAGATTTTCACTGCGGTTTCAGACGTTCCGATCACACCGTCAGCTTCCTGAATACGGTAAATTTTTACATCTTGTTGTAAAGAATCGGTTTTATAATGAATTCTGTTGTCTGCAAAATCAGGTTTTTTCATCAAACTGTCTCGAACGATAGGAGAGAGTGTATTTATTTTCTGTGTTGCAATCTGCACCGTATCACCGCCTTTTCCTACCACCATATCATTGAAAATGGTTTTGTAATGACTTGATGAAATGTATTTTATACTTGCAATAGCAATAGCAACAATAATAAATGCCGACCAAATTCTGCTGAGAACCATTTGATTAAATTAAAATTGTTTAAACTTATCAAAAAAACTTCAGATTACAAAGAGACAGACTGTTTTTAAAGTCATTGCTAAGAGAGAAGCGACGAAACAATCTCATGAAAGGGTTCAATAATTTATTTGAAGCTTAATCCCGCTATCCACTTTTACTCCTCGCACAGCTGCTTTTGCCAGCTCTTGCTGTGGGGTAACCGTTTCTATCGGGGCTAGGAAAATGAAGCTGTTGAAAACCACCCCGTCAAAAATTCTTTTAGAATTTTCGCCACCCCTCCAGAGGAGGGGAATTTACTTCTCCTCAAGATAAACCAAAAATCCATCAAAATCATCATCGAGACTTTTCAAAACTTTAGCGTCTTTCATTTTTTTCTCCAGACCATCAATAAAAAAGCTTTTTTCGAAGAATTGGCGATGAATTCCCGGTAGCAGTTCCATGAAATAATCCATTCCAACTTTATTATTTTGGAGATCCATTTTTGTTTCTAATGGCTCGTTGGGGAATAGTTCCTCATGCATATCGGTAATTCTTTTGCAGAAATCCAAAGCCTTTCTGGGAGATGAAACTTTACAGCAATACATCATAATGAAACAGCACCAAAGCGCATGCCTGAAAGAGTTGCCAATTCCATTATTGGAAGCAGTATCGGGAAACTTTTTCTGAGCAATGGCAAAAGCCTGAACTGTGGCGTGAAAACTTAATAAAGAAAAAATAGGATGCGGGAGAATAAGCGATAAAAGACGGCAAATCTTTTTAAAGCTTAGTGTCCGAATCGAATTAAAAAATATCTTGAAAGTTCTCATAAATAAAAATCTCTCCCCAATTAGAGAGAGATTATGGTATTTTGTTACAAATTATTATGCATTTACAGCTAATAAATTTACTGTTTTAGAAATGGTATCACGGATCTCGGTTCTTTTTACGATAAAATCAACAAAACCTTTCTCCTGAAGGAATTCCGAAGTCTGGAAGCCTTCCGGTAGATCTCTACCGATTGTTTCACGGATTACTCTTGGCCCTGCGAAACCGATTAGAGCTCCCGGTTCAGCCATGATAATATCTGCAGTCATCGCAAAAGAAGCTGTAATACCTCCGAAAGTAGGGTCGCAAAGATAAGCGATGTATAAAAGTCCTGCTTCTGAAAGCTGGGCTAATTTTGCCTGTACTTTAGCCAACTGCATCAAAGAATATGTAGCTTCCTGCATTCTTGCACCACCTGACTGACAAATAATCATGTAAGGAAGCTTATGTTTGATACAGTAATCTACCGCTCTTCTGATTTTTTCGCCCATTACAGATCCTAAAGAACCTCCAATGAAAGCGAAATCCATACAAGAAACTACCATTTCAGTTCCTTTTACGGTTCCTACGGCATTTCTGATGGAATCCGTTAATTTTGTTTTTGCCTTTACTTCTTTCAGACGGTCTGTATAAGATTTTGTGTCTTTGAAGTTCAGCATGTCTATACTTTCAACATTAGCATCTAGTTCAGTGAATTTACCTTCATCAAAAAGGATGTCAAAAAATTCTGCACTTCCTATTCTTACATGAAATCCGTCTTCCGGAGAAACATAGTTATTTCTCTTCAGTTCATCATGTTCTACTACTTTTCCTGACGGAGTCTGATGCCAAAGACCTTTGGGAACATCCTTTTTTTCATCAGTAGAGGTCGTAATGTTTTTTGCTTTTCTTTTAAACCAGTCGAATGCCATATTCTAATATAATTGATGTGTGATAAATGATAAAAGATGAAGAAATAGGTTTAAGAAAATCCTTATCATTCATCGTTTATCATCTATATTTATTTAAGCGTATTTACGTTATTTAAATCTTCAAATGCTTTTACCAATCTTGTAGAGAAAGTTTCTTCACCTTTTCTCATCCAAACTCTAGGATCGTAGAATTTCTTATTTGGAGCTTCTTCACCTTCAGGGTTTCCGATTTGAGTTCTTAAATAATCGATTTTGTTAACCATATAATCTCTGATTCCTTCTGTGTAAGCGAACTGAAGATCAGTATCAATATTCATTTTGATAACACCATAGTCGATAGCCTCTCTGATTTCTTCCAACGTAGAACCAGAACCTCCGTGGAATACGAAGTTAACAGGCTTCGCAGCCGTTCCGAATTTCTCCTGAACGTACTTCTGAGAATTATCAAGAATTTTTGGGGTAAGAACCACGTTTCCTGGTTTGTAAACTCCATGTACGTTACCGAAAGCAGCAGCAATCGTGAAATTATCAGAAATAGCTTTTAATTTTTCATATGTGTATGCTACATCTTCAGGCTGAGTATATAATTTTGAGTTATCAACATCTGAATTGTCAACACCATCTTCTTCACCTCCCGTAACTCCGATTTCTACTTCAAGAGTCATTTGCATTTTAGCCATTCTTTCAAAATATTTAGCAGAAATTTCTAAGTTTTCTTCCAAAGATTCTTCAGAAAGATCCAGCATATGAGAAGAGTAAAGAGATTTTCCTGTCTGCTTGAAGAATTCTTCATTAGCATCCATTAATCCGTCGATCCAAGGCAATAATTTCTTTGCACAGTGGTCTGTGTGAAGAATTACAGTAGCTCCGTAAGCTTCCGCAAGGGTATGAATATGTTTTGCTCCGGCGACAGCTCCTAAAATAGCTGCTTTCTGCCCGTCGTTGCTTAATCCTTTTCCTGCATTGTAAGCAGCTCCACCATTAGAGAACTGAATAATAACAGGTGAGTTTAATTTTGCTGCAGTTTCCAATACCGCATTTACGTTGCTGGAACCGATTACGTTTACTGCTGGTAATGCAAATCTGTTTTCTTTAGCATGCTGAAAAATATCAGTAACTAACTGACCTGTGGCAACTCCTGCCGGGAAAATTCTGCTCATGTTTTACTTTTTAATGATAAATTATTAGGTGTTTGTAAAATTCCTGTAAAGGTACTAATTTTTGCTCAATTGTTAATTTCTTTTGTCCCTTCCCCAAAGTAGCTTCTGGCGGATGGTCTCATAGAAACTCAGGTTGTTGGGCTGAACCAGCAATATCTGAAAATTTGCCTTTTTGATGATAATTTCTTTATCTGTTTCTATGTGTATCAATCGTGAATCTAATGAAAGAGAGTATTGCGGAACACGGCTTTCTACTTTAAATTTAATTTCAACCCTGTCGTTCACTACCAAAGGTCTTACGTTCAGGTTATGAGGAGCGATAGGAGTGATGACAAAATTTTCGTTGTTCGGAGAGATGATCGGCCCGCCACAACTTAAAGAATAAGCCGTAGAACCGGTCGGTGTGGAAACAATAACTCCGTCTCCCCAGAAAACATTTAAAAATTCATCATTGATATAAGAATCCACCGTTACCATGGATGTTGTTTCCTTTCTGGAAACCGTTACATCATTCAGGGCATACGGGAAAAAATCTTCCAACTGCGGCGAAACTACCTGAATTACGGAACGGCGGCTCGTCTTTACATCACCTTTTAAAATGGAATCCAGTTCTGCAAAGGCTTCTTCTTTGGTAAAGCTTGCCAGAAAACCCAGTCTTCCGGTATTTACCCCGACGATCGGGATTTCAAGGTCTTCAATAAAGGTTAAAGAGTTTACGATCGTTCCGTCTCCTCCGAAAGTGAAAAAAAGATCAACTTCTTTATCCAGAAGATCTTGTTTGCAATTGAAGGTTTCGAAAATTTTTGAAAACTGAAGAGCTTCTGCCATTTCATCATACAAAACAGATTTTACTCCTCGGTTTTCCAACTCGGAAATAAATTTGCTTAAATATAAAAAAGTATCAAGATCTTTTTTCTGAGAATATATGGCTGCCTTCATTAGTTTTTATATTTCTATGAATTTTTGTAAAAATCCGAATCTGTCTTTAAACAAATCCGATTTTTCATCAGAATAGTATTTTTCAACGATTCTATAATCATATCGGTCGAATGTTTCATCAATGGAGCTCAGGTTTTCGTTGCCGATCTTTATGGTTACCTGGATCACTTCATCGGACATGAAACTGATAAATGCACCATAAAATTTGGAGTTATTACTTTCCACAATGTTTGCGATCTCCGTCATCGAATATTTTCTGGACGGAACTTCCACGGTAAGAATGGCTCCCGATTCCGAAAACAACGGATACTTCGACAAATCCTGGAAAATATCTTCACAGCTTATATATCCCAAATACTTTTCGGCTTTGTTGATCACCGGTATTACATTCGCATTGAAGGTGTAAAACAACCTGATACTGTCCATGATATTGTTATCTTCAAGAATAGCGAAACGCTCGATCTGATGCTCAAGATCTTTTAATGTCCCTTCTTCTTCATAAAGAAAGTCTTCGGCAAGAGCTCCATAAAAGTGATGCGATTTTTTTATGAAAACATGAGAATATCCAAATGCTTCTAACATGTCTCTTGCTGATTCTATTGAGTCAGACAAGCTAAAACACGGGTAATCTTTTGAGATATAGTCCTTGATAAACATAGTGCTAATTTATGAAAAATTAAATAAAATTTCCATCAAAAAGTAAAAGTTTCGCAAAAGAAAAAATACTCAAGGGCTATATCATGAGTGTTTTTAAGATATTTTGAAAAAAGAAGATAAAATTAGATAAAACCATGGTAAATTTCGGTTTAGGAGGTAATCAGAAGCCTATATTTTGAATAATTGTATATTTGATAGCTAATGAAAGCATCTGTAATTTGTCTTTTTCTGCCACTTTTTATTTTCTGCCAGTCGAATAGATTTGTCTATGAGTATAAGTCTGTTAAAGATATTAATAAAATAAAGGACACTACAAAAACTACAATGTACCTGGATGTTTATAAGAATGGGTCTGTTTTTTATGATACTCAAAATTATAAGGATGATTCAACGGCTTCAGCAAATGGCTATAAATTAAGTCTTTTTGTTGATAAAGTCTATAAAGAATACCCGCATAATATTTTTCTTATTACGTCAATAAATAATGATTTTTATTCAGTTTCCGATTTAAGAAAGATGGATTGGAATATTTCTTCTGACACAAAAGAAATAAATAAAATGAATGTACAAAAAGCAACTCTAAATTTTGGTGGTCGAATCTGGGAAGCGTGGTTTGCTCCAGATATTCCTATATCAGATGGACCATATAAGTTTCATGGTTTACCCGGGCTTATCGTAAAAATATCAGATTCTACTTTAACCCATATTTTTGAACTGATTTCTACTCAAAAAATAGAAGGAACTTTAAGTAAGAAAATAAATAACGAAAAACTATTTCCCATCGACCGAAAACAGTTTAAAAAATTGTATAAAGAATATCGGGAAAATCCAAATAAAAATTTTCAGGGCATAGATATCCTAGAAACACAAGACGGAAAAAGCAGCAATGAATTCAAAAAGAATATGGAGAGGTATTATAAAAATAAAATTAAAAAAGAAAATAATATTATTGAAATCGACTTGCTAGACGACTAACCAATAAAAAATCACAAACAAATTTGAAGGCTAGGTTTTTGAAAAATTTCTCAAAAAAGTAATTTTAAAATTTGTTTGTGAAGAAAAAAAAGTTACCTTTGTAGCCTTTCATTTTTACTTTTTATTAGATTTATTTCAAACTGCACTGTCTATTAAGACTTCTGCAGTTTTTTTATTTTAAGGCTTTTGCAAACTCCCACATTACGATTCCTCCACAAACACTTACATTTAAGGAATGCTTTGTTCCCAGCTGTGGAATTTCTATAAAAGAATCGATATTTTGTAAGGCTTCATCACTGATTCCTTCTACTTCGTTTCCTAAAATAATGGCATATTTTTTCGACTTATTAATGGAGAAATCAGTTATCATCCGGCTGTCGGTAGTCTGTTCGATGCCTACAATTTCAAATCCCTGACTTTTTAAATCATTTATAGCTGTATTAATATCGCTTTCATGGCTCCAGTCAACACTTTCTGTTGCGCCTAATGCTGCTTTATGAATTTCACGATGTGGCGGTTGAGGAGTAATTCCGCAAAGAACGATTTTCTGAATCAGAAATGCATCCGCTGTTCTAAAAGTTGCTCCTACATTATGCATACTTCTGATGTTGTCCAATACCACGACCAAAGGAATTTTTTCAACATTTTTGAATGTTTCCACATCGATCCTGTTGAGTTCTTCCAGTTTTAATTTGTGTACCAATTTTATTTTTTTACAAAATTAATTATAAATAGTTACGATTTTTCAGTTGGAAAAGATTTTATCATTTTAAATCCATGATCTGATGAACACTTTTCTCGATATTCTGGGCAATGGCTTCCATCGGAATATCATTTTCATCATTACTGAAAGGGTCTTCTATTTCTTCAGCAATTATTTCAAGACTCATTAAAACATAATATACAAAAACGGTTAAAGGAATCATGAAAAACCCGATTGAAACTACGTAAGCGACAGGCAATGCCAACACGTACAGAATAATAAATTTTTTCACAAAAGATGAGTATGAATAAGGTATCGGAGTATTTTTTATTCTCTCACAACCTCCGCAAACATCAAGAAACCCAGAAAGCTGGGTGTCGAGGTACAACATTTCGACATCTGAAATTTTTCCTTCTTTTTTGAGCTGATTTAATTTATGAGTTAAAAGAATAACAATTTCACTTGGACCGTGATGTTTGATATATTCCTCAATTTCAGAGTAATCCTCATCCAAAGCAAGCCGTGTCGATTCTTTTGAAAGATGTTTCGCTAAAAAATGCGGGAAATATTTTAAATATCGTGCAATTTGTTCGGCATCCTGTCTGTCGTTTTCTAGGATAGAATTAATTTTTATGGCAAAATTCCGTGTATCGTTTACTAGTTTTCCCCAAAGCTTTCTTCCTTCCCACCATCTGTCGTAAGCAGTGTTTGTCCTGAAAACCAACAGTAAAGAAAGCACAAATCCCAATAAAGAATGAATCAGGCTTACATTACTAATTGTGGATTTTGATGAAAGATGAAGAAACTCGACTTCCAGGAATTCAATTCCCCAGGAATACAATCCCACCAGAACCATGGTTGGGAAAAGAATTTTTAATGTATCACTTTTATGCAGACTGAAAAGGACTTTCAGGAAATGTTTGGTATTGTAGACTTTCATAAACGTTCTTGGTCTTACAAATATAAATTTTTCATTTTATCCCTGCTTTACGGGAAACCATAAATTTATTTCAGACGATCTGTTTTTCTTTGTTAAAAAAATTAACATAACATGGGATACTATAGAAAAGGACATTTCAGAAGAGACCGAAAATGGGTCAGCGGACATTACGTAAGCACTTTCGGAAGAAGAAAATCTAAAAGTCCAAAAGGGTGTGCTATCATTATTTTCGGAGGAATCATTTCAATTCTGTTGTATCTTTTAGGATAAAGAATTTTTATTGATGTAATGAGAAATGATAACGAATATTAACCTTAAAATTTTTCTGAATTTCAAAAAAACACTACTTTTATTTCGCATTTTAAATACCACACAAAATGATTCTCGAAAACGTGGATGTCGTAACAGATATTAGTAAAGAAGATTTTCAGAAAAATTATTTCAAAAAGCATAAGCCTCTTTTGATCAAGAATTTTGCAAGCCGATGGGATGCCTTCGACAAGTGGAATTTTGATTTTATCCGAGAAAAAGCGGGGGGTCAGGAGGTTCCGTTATACGATAACAAGCCTGCAGATGCATCCAAAAGTTCTGATGCACCGGTTACCCATATGAAAATGAAGGATTATATTGACACTATAAAAAGTAAGCCTTCAGATCTTCGTATTTTCTTTTACATCATCACCGACCGCCTTCCGGAATTATTGAAAAACTTTACGTATCCCGACTTGGGAATGAAGTTTTTTAAAAGGCTTCCCACGCTGTTCTTTGGAGGAAGTGAAGCGCATGTTCTGATGCATTATGATGTGGATTTGGGAGATTTTCTACACATTCATTTCGAAGGTAAAAAGAGAATCTTATTGTTTGATCAAAAACAGTCTGCATTTTTATATAAAGTTCCGCTGTCGGTTCACACAATTTATGATGTAGATTACGAAAATCCGGATTATGAAAAATTTCCGGCCTTGAAATACGCCAAAGGCTTTGAAATTTTTATGGAGCATGGCGATGCGCTTTTTATTCCGGGAGCTTTCTGGCATTTCAACAGGTATCTGGAGCCCGGATTTTCAATGTCCCTTCGTGCGCTTCCCAATAAACCGAATGTTTTCGCCAGTATGTTGTATCATGTTTTTGTCATGAGATATACGGATAAATTAATGCGAAAAATTTTTAAGGCTAAATGGGTGAATTACAAGCAAAAGTGGGCGTATAAGAAGAGTTCGAAGGCTTTGACTAAACAGATTAAATAATTTGTTTCTCACAGATTTCACAGGTTTGCATAGATTTTTTTGATTAGCCTTGTCAAGGTTTCAAACCTTGACAAGGCTGCCCATATGATTAAAAACTCTTTTATGAAAATTAAAACATAAATATCCGAGAAAATCTGTAGGAGATTAATAAAGAATTTTACTTCTTCTATTTTATTTCATACTTTTACGATCCCAAATTTAAGACAGATTTTAATGGCAAAGGCGACGAAGAAAGAAACTCCTTTAATGACTCAGTACAACACCATCAAGGCGAAATATCCTGATGCTCTTTTACTTTTCAGGGTGGGGGATTTTTACGAGACTTTCGGGCAGGATGCTGTTAAAACATCACAGATTTTGGGAATTGTTCTTACCAAAAGAGCAAACGGAGAAGGGCATATTGAATTGGCCGGATTTCCGCACCATTCCGTAGATTCTTATTTGCCGAAACTGGTAAGAGCCGGGATGAGGGTTGCGATCTGCGACCAGCTGGAAGACCCGAAAATGGTGAAAGGGATTGTAAAAAGGGGAGTGACGGAATTGGTAACTCCCGGAGTTACATTCAACGATCAGGTTTTAAATTCAAAAAAGAATAATTTTCTGCTTTCTCTTCATAAGGAAAAAGAGAAATTCGGGATTGCTTTGGTAGATATTTCCACAGGAGAATTTTTAGTGAGCGAAGGGAATCTGGAAAAATTGCTTCATATCGTTAATACTTTTGATCCCAGTGAAATCATTTATCAACGAAGCATTCAGATTCCGGAGCAGATAAAAAATAAAAATGCTTTTAAGCTTGAAGACTGGGCTTATCAGTATAATTTTGCTTACGAAAAGCTTACCAATCATTTCAAAACCAATTCATTAAAAGGTTTTGGTGTTGAAAATCAGCCATTGGCCATTACGGCAGCGGGGGCAATTTTTGCGTATCTGGTTGAAGATACCCATCACAATTTACTATCCCATATTACCAAAATTCAGATTATTCCGCAGGAAGATTTTCTGATGATGGATAATTTTACCCTGAGAAATCTTGAAATCGTCTATCCGAGCAATCCGCAGGGAAAATCTTTATTGGATATCATCGATAAAACCTCAACTCCAATGGGAGGAAGATTGTTGAGGAGAAGGATTATTTTACCGTTAAAATCAGTCGGTGAAATCAACAGAAGACTTTCCTTAATTGATTTTTTAAACGAGAACGACCATCTTAAATATGAAATTTCCCAGTTGCTAAAATCAATTTCAGATTTAGACAGGTTGATGGGAAAACTGGCAGCAGAAAAAATTTCCCCTAAAGAATTGGGATATCTTCGCCAGAGCTTAATCAATATTCATAAAATCAAGGCCTTGCTTCATCCTCACGCAGATATTTTGGCTTGGCTGGATCCGTTATACGATCAGGATGAACTGATAAAATGTCTTCAAAACCATCTGAATGATGAGCTTCCCGTGAATCTGGCGAAAGGAAATGTAATTAAAGAAGGAATTTCCGAAGAGCTGGACAGGTTAAGAGGACTTCAATCCAAAGGGCGTGGTTTCTTAGACGAAATGTGTCAGAGAGAAATTGAAAGGACAGGAATTTCAAGCCTTAAAATTGATTTTAATAATGTTTTCGGATATTATATTGAAGTCCGAAATACACATAAAGATAAAGTTCCAAGTGATTGGCTAAGAAAGCAGACGTTGGTAAATGCCGAACGATACATCACGGAGGAGCTGAAAGAATATGAAAATCAGATTCTTGGAGCGGAAGAGAAAATCGGAGTGCTGGAAAATGAACTGTACAGAAATATTTGTGCGGAAACGATGATTTATATTGACCAGATTCAGGAAAATTCAAATATTATTGCTCAGTTGGATGTTGCTGTTGGATTGTCTGAACTGGCTGTTTCTGAGAGTTATACAAAGCCAGTGTTAAACGAAAGTTTTGCCATCGATCTAAAAGAAGCAAGACACCCGATTATTGAAAATGCGCTTCCTTTAGGAGAAAAATACATCCCGAATGATATTTTCTTGGATAAAGACACTCAACAGATTATCATGGTAACGGGTCCGAATATGGCGGGTAAATCAGCGATCCTCCGTCAGACGGCAATTATCTGTCTTTTGGCTCAGATAGGCAGCTTTGTTCCTGCAAAACATGCCGAAATAGGAATTTTAGATAAAATTTTTACAAGGGTAGGAGCAACAGATAATATTTCTGCCGGTGAATCGACCTTCATGGTAGAAATGAATGAAGCCGCGAATATTTTGAATAATATTTCCGAAAGAAGCTTAATTTTATTAGACGAAATCGGCCGTGGAACTTCTACCTATGATGGAGTATCCATTGCGTGGGCCATTGCGGAATATCTTCATCAGCATCCGACACAGGCGAAGACATTATTTGCGACACATTATCATGAATTAAATGAAATGACCGTAAATTTTGAAAGAGTGAAAAATTTCCATGTTTCTATTCAGGAAAATAAAGGAAATATCATTTTCTTAAGAAAGCTGATTCCTGGTGGAAGCGAACACAGTTTCGGGATCCATGTAGCAAAACTGGCAGGAATGCCCGCAAAAGTGGTGAACAGAGCCAATGAAATTCTGAAAACCCTGGAAGCAAGCCGTACTCAGGGAAGTTCTTCCGAAAGCATCAAAAGAGTAACGGAAGAAAACATGCAGCTATCATTCTTTCAGCTGGATGATCCTGTTCTAGAGAATATCCGTGAAGAACTCACGAAAATTGATATCAATACACTGACACCGATTGAAGCTTTAATGAAGCTGAATTCTATAAAGAAAATGATTGGAGGATAAAAATATAAGTCTCAATTTCTGAGAAATTTTATTAAATTTTTTTAATCATATTTTTTCAAAGACAAAGGAAAAGTATAAAGATAACGAACAGGCTCTCCATTAATGGTCGCGGGCTTCCATTTTACAAACAGCCTTCTCACGGCAATTTCTGCGGCTTTAGAATGCTTCTCATCGCTGCCGGTTGCTGCTACATATCTTACATATCCTGTTTTTTCAACAACAAAATAAACACGCGTATCAATCTTATTGGATTTTACATCAATCACATCCATACTTTCGGCGAATTTTCTTTTGAAAGTTGGCATTCCGCCGGGGAATTCTGCGGGAGTGTCTGCTTTGGTATAGACAGCATCATCCAGCTTCAATTTTGTTTTTAAGATGGCATAATCCGGAAGCTCAGTTACATTGCTAAATTCCTGAGCAAAAACTGCAGCACTGAAAAAAAGACCTAAAAAAAGAATTATTTTCTTCATAATCACAAAAATAGTTATGATTTTTAGCACAGCAAAAAAAGCGCCGAAGCTTATATTTACGATCAATAAAATTAATACAACAGAAAAAACTGAAATGCAATTAAATTATACGTTGATTTACAATAATTTACTAATTTTGAGTATGAAGAATTTAATAAAAATAATATTTCTGATGTTGTGTTTTACTATTTCCAAAGCGCAGCAGACAACAGTTTCATCTGTGAAATATGAAGAGCTTGAAAAAAGAATCCAACAGGAAAAAGACAAGCTTCTTGTTGTAAATTTCTGGGCTACAACCTGTGCTCCTTGTGTGAAAGAACTTCCGTATTTTATGGAAATCAATAAAAAATATTCCGAAAACACGAACTTTAAAATGATGCTGGTTTCGCTGGATCGTTTAGTGGACAAGGAAAGGGTCATCAAATTCATTAAAAATAAAAATCTTACGGCTGAGGTTATTCTTCTCGACGATATCAAAAGAATGAATACCTGGATTCCACGTTTTGAAAAAAACTGGGACGGAAATATCCCGGTAACTATTTTCTATAAAAACGGAGAGAAAGTACATTTCAACGATGGCGAAATGAGCAAAGAAGATCTTGAAAATACAATTGTAAAAAATTTACCTTAAACAAATATCTTATGAAAAATTTTAAAATTTTAATGACAGCTTTCATTGTTGGGCTCGGATTATTGAGCTTCACAACAATGGATCATGATAAAGACAAATCTGAAAAAGAAAATGTTTCTACTGCAAAGGGCTATGAAATCGGAGATGAAGCAACAGATTTTAAGCTTAAAAATGTCGATGGGAAAATGGTTTCTTTGAGTGATTTTAAAACGGCAAAAGGTTTTATCGTTATTTTCACATGCAACCATTGTCCTTACGCAAAAAAATATGAAGACAGAATCATCGAACTGGACAAAAAGTACAAATCTCAAGGATATCCTGTGATCGCAATCAACCCGAATGATCCTTCTGTGCAGCCTGAAGACAATTACCAGAAAATGATCGAAAGAGCAAAGCAAAAAGGATTTACGTTTCCGTATCTGGTGGATGAAGGACAGAAAATTTTCCCACAATATGGAGCTACAAAGACGCCTCATGTATTTCTTCTTCAAAAAGAAAACGGGAAAAATATAGTGAAATATATCGGAGCCATCGACAACAATTATGAAAACCCAAAAGATGTTTCAGAATATTATGTTCAGGATGCCGTAAATGCATTGATTAAAAATGAACCGATAAAAATGACAAAAACAGTTGCCATCGGATGTACTGTGAAAGTGAAGAAATAGTATCTTTGTTAAATATATCAATAAGAACGGGCTTTAGCCCGTTTTTTTAATAACAAAATAGTTCGGCTTTAGCCAAAACAGATATATGAAATTTAAGTTTAGTTTAAAATATTTCTTACTAACCATTACACTATTTTTAATAGAAGTATTAATTGCCACAAAATTAAAAGACATTTTCTTCATCAGAGCTTATCTGGGAGATGTAATTGTAGTAATACTTTTATACAGTTTTATTAAGAGTTTTATAGAAGTTAATGATCAGAAACTGATAATCGGAATTCTCATTTTTTCCTGCATGGTTGAGTTTGCACAGTATTTTAAAATTGCAGATAGATTGGGTTTACAGCCTGGAAGCGTGATGTATATCGTTGTCGGAAATTCTTTCTCATGGATTGATATTTTATGTTATGCAGCAGGATGTTTATTGCTCTTTCTTTTTGTTAAACTAAAGAAAAAATAACAATGGTTGAGATCCTTCGACTGCTTCGCGCTCAGGATGACATTGCTAATACTAGCTATTACAATAGGCAGAATAATTTTCCGATGTCATCCTGAGCGCGAAGCAGTCGAAGAATTTGATCAGATTAACGATAGCTGAGTTTAAAAACTACCTTCCAAAACTATCATATTTATCTTCAGCATATTTAATGAAGCGGTTCAATAAAGCCACATTTTCCTTTTCCATAGGCGAAAGATCATTATCTACATTGTTTGAAACAGGGATATACCAGTCTGTCTGTTCAAAAAAGTTCCTGAAAGTCGCCTTTTTGAAAGAATAGCCGTGTCTTGCAAAAACTGAATTTTTAATGATTTCCATATCCAGTTTTCGGAGGTTTTTAAGATCTTTTTCAGTCAGTTTTTGTTTGGAAGCATTTAATTTGAAAACGGCATCGGAAGCCACTCTGTTTTTTGAAGCGGTATAACTTTCTGTTTTTCCGGTTTCCTCATCGGTATATTTTTCAACAAAATTTTTCGGATTTTCCCAGTCAATGAGGTCAGAATTTTCGTCAAGCATGAAATTTGGGTTGTAAACAAACTCTTTTTTTATCAGCTTTAAAGTCTTGGAAGGTGCTTTTACAGCCGATTTATTGAAAGCTGTCCAATTCCCTGTCAGACTATCGTTATTTAATTTAACCTCAAATCTTCCGTCGGTTTTATCATTTCCGGGTTCATCTAAAATAAAAGATTTTGTATTTTCATTAAAAACACCTCGAAACGGACGCTGATTGCCATTCACGATAGATTGACCGTAAACGCTGTCTTTCGTAATTCTGTTGATTTTTAAAGAAATTTTCTTGTAAACATCACCTTCATATTCTTCACCAATTTCAGGGGTAATCATCTCTTTTCCAGCAAAATCGCCCATGTAAATTCCATAATATTCTTTATAGATTTCAGGAATTACCAATGAGTCTTTTTTAACGGTAAGGCTGTCTTTCATTTTTTCTGTAGTTTTTGCTTCTTTTTTACAGGAAATCAAACCAATTGTAATTAAAGAAACTAAGACTAATTTTAAATTTTTCATATATGTTTTTTTGTGATTAAATATTCAATTAATAATAAATTAGGAATCCAGCCAAGCCATGCAATGACCTGGTAAACATCCATCGGATTGGGGTGAAATAAATATACAACAATTACTTTCCACAGTCTCAATGTAATGGCAGAAACAGTGAGAACAAAACTGCGCCACATCCATTGTTTGTGTTCTTTAAATTTTTTCTGTCGGGCAAGTTGATAGGCTTTAAAAGTGGAAAACCACCATAAGCATCCTAAAATCATGAATGAAATTTTGGAATAAATTCCACCGTTGGCAAATATCCCCATGTAAATTCCTGACGGAGCAGCCAACATTAAAATCAGGAAAATATAAATCTTCCCTGCATTTTTATGGAAATTTTTTAATCTGAAATCTTTTCTGAGAATCGCTAAAAACCCCGATAATAAAACAAAAATGCTTATATAAACATGTGTGTAGAAAAAATAGAGATATTCCGGTCTTTCCCCAACTTCGGTTTGTTTGATCATTAAAAAACTCACATCTGTTTTTAAAGGAATATATTCCAAAGTGATTTTCAGCATCAGCCCAAAAAAATATCCAAAACCCAGAATTAAAAGGGCTTTTAAAACATTCAAAATATTTCTTTTGACTGAAAACATTTGTGGTTTTGTATTTTTTGATATAAAATTTAACGATCTGTTGTCATTCTGACGAAGGAAGAATCTAAGCTCCGGTATTAGAGATTCTTGTTATTCGAACTTTTTCAAATTCAAATCCTGTGCAATCAGCCAAGCATCGATGCAGCAAGTACGAAAATTAAAACCTCCCGTCACTGCATCGATATTTAAAACCTCTCCGGCGATGTAAAAGTTAGGTAAAATTTTCGAAGCCATATTTTTAAAGTTAATTTCCTTTAAATCAATACCTCCTGCAGTTACAAATTCGTCTTTAAAAGTAGATTTTCCAGTCACCTGAAATTTCTTTTTACATAAATTTTCAAGAATTGTCTGCATTTCTTTTCCTGAAATATTGGCTACCTGTTTGTTCAAATCCACCTTTGAGATATTCAAAATCCTCTGCCAAAAACGATTCGTGATATCAAAAATTTTCGATTGTCCGATAGTTTTCTTTGGATTCGATTGTTTAAAGTTCTGAAAAATCTCTTCCGCATCATCAATGTCTTTAGAAATAAAATTAACCTGAACCTCAAAATTATATTTCACTTTCGCCAAATTGATCGCTTCCCAAGCCGAAATTTTTAGAATAGCAGGTCCGGAAAGTCCCCAATGAGTAATTAATAAAGGGCCACTTTCTTCGGTTTTTAACTTTGGAATCGATGTTTCTGCCATTTCAAAGCTTGTTCCGGCTAAGTCTTTTAATAAATCATCTTTAATATTAAAAGTGAAAAGTGAAGGAACAAGATCTATGATTTTGTGACCTAAATTTTCAATGATTTTCAACGATTTTGGGGAACTTCCTGTCGTGTAAACCACAATATCCGCCTCAAAATCTCCCAAACTTGTTGTAACGATGTATTTTTCATCTCGCTTTTCAATTTCTTTAACGGAGCATTTTGTTTTTACTTCAACATTTTTCCGGTGGATTTCGTTTAAAAAAGTATTGATAATCGTCTGTGAAGAGTTGCTCTCAGGAAAAATTCTGTTGTCATTTTCTATCTTTAACGAAACTTTTCGTTGATCAAACCAATCCATCGTATCCCCCGGTTGGAACTTGGTGAAAACGCTCAGCAATTCTTTATTCCCGCGGGGATAAAACTGTATAAGTTCTCTCGGATCAAAGCACGCATGAGTTACATTGCAGCGGCCTCCTCCGGAAACTTTCACCTTCTGAAGAACATCCGAGTTTTGTTCGAGAATAGTTATTTTATATTTGGTTTCGTCAAGGTTTGCCGCACAGAAAAATCCCGCGGCACCGCCTCCGATAATGATAATTTGCTTCATAGTTTTTTTAATCTTATGCACAAGATTATTTTTGCAAAACTACAATTTTTATAAACCATCTTATTTGAGTAATTTTGAAGAATATAATTTTAAAGTTAAAATTATTAGCTATAAACTAAATTAACTGTTTTAATCTCTGGTTTTATGATCATTCAGTTTATTATTCCTATGGAATGACAACAAAAGAGGTTAGAATTTTAACGATCAAAATATATTCATTACTAAAAATAAAAAATTAATGATATTCTACCATAAATTCGAAGTACGTTGGAGTGATCTTGATGCCAACAAACATTTAGCAAATTCTTCTTATGTTCAGTATTGTGCTCAAACGAGAATGGCCTTTATGAAGCAGGAAAAAATGGGCGTTACACAAATGAGCCGTTGGGGAATTGGTCCTGTGATTATGCATGAAAGATTTTCTTTTTTCAAGGAAATATTTGCAGATCAGACGGTTATTGTAAGTCTGGAAGTTGATGCTTGCGCGGAAGATTGTTCTATTTATCGTTTTGTTCACAAATTTTACACACCGCAGGGAGAACATTGTGCAACGGCAG
>CBFGVN010000005.1:0-33362 GCA_965651845.1 uncultured Chryseobacterium sp.
TGTCTCCTGATTCAATAGCAGCTCCAATCAATGCACCCGGAATTCCTCCTAACAATGCTCCAACAATCATTCCGCTACCCTTTCCTCCAGCAAAAAGGTTAACTCTTGAAGTATAAATGTAGAACCCTTTATTATCTTTCTTCATTTCATCAAATCCGACAGGTGTAAGTTTATATGCCTTGCCTTTATCTACATAGCAATACATCTCCGAATAGGAAACATCAACACCATTGTGCAATAGCCCTGTAACCTTTTCTTTTTTATTTTTTTTGATTGAATATTCTGAATTCGGTTCCTGGCTATAGAAACCTTTGAAGTCTGTATAGACACCGTCTTTAAGCTCAGAATTATTAAATGCTTTATAATATTGATTTAAATATCTATCATAATTATTAATTTCATTTTCAGGAATATACGTTCCCGTAACGGAATAAGAATATGAAAGTTTAATAAATTCAGTCATAATATCGGCAATCTGCGAAGTCAGAAATCTCTGTGGATGGGTGGTAAGCTTTGGGTTGCAAACAATTACATTATCAAAACGGCTCACGAAATAATACTTGTCATTTCTCTTCAGAAAGCTGGAAATTTTTATTCTAAGTTTTGCGAAGGGATAATCCTTATTTTCGTTTTGCTCATCATATATTTTGAGTTCTTCAAGCATTACAACTACATCGGTGTTTCCAAGCTTTTTATTGTCACTTAAAAACCAGTTTTCGATATAGTTTTTGAGATCTTCGTTTTCAAATTTTATTTCGGCAGTTTCTTTTTTATCAGCAATTGTCCCAATGAATCTATCGGTTCTGTTATCTATAAAAGTAAGAGACTTTGTTCGTGAGTTTTTATCTTTAATATTTCCATTAAGCTTCACCAGCTCTATTCTTTGAGCCGAGAGTGAAACCGAAAACATCAAAAACAAAATAATTTTTTTCATAGTTAAATTTTCCTCCAAAAATAGAAATTAATTTAAAATTAAACGACTCTCACAATAAATTGCAAGAGTCGTCCAACATTAAAAAAATAAACTATTATGGGTTTTGTCTAGGTCTCAAAGCATTACCGCTGTTGCTTCCGTTTCCGCGGGGTTTTCTTTCATTCATTTTATCTCTCATCATACCCTCCGACTGAAACAGCTTCAAGACTTTTTGGCAAGGAATTACCTGCTGCATTTTATCAGCATATTTTTTTCTATTATCCAATAATTTTTGTCCTACTTCAAAGCTTTGCTGAAGCTTAGCTTTCGCCTCCTCATCCGATAACGCTTCAGGATTAAAATTAGAATTAAACTGACTTTTAATCTGTTTCTGACTTTCTAGATATTCGTTATAAATATCCGTAAATTCAGCTTTATCGCTCGGATCAATATCCAGATTATCCATCACCATATTGTTCCTGAACTTGGTAAGAAGTGCCTTTCTTTCTTCAGGAGAAAGATTGTTTATTACTTCTTTTCTTTGTTTAGGGTCCATTTTTTTCCAGTCGTAATCTGTCCTTTGGGCATTTAAGCCAAAACCATAAATAATAAAAAGCGTAAATAATATCTTTTTCATCTTTCTCATTAATTATATAAATCCAAATAAACATCCTGAGTCGAATTGCTTGCCAATTCCGTAATTTCGGAATTAGTGAAAGAATCCAGATACTCGTTTATTTGAGTTTCTTGCTGTTTCGAAACAGGTTTTACTGTTTTTATTTCTGTCTTTTGCTCTGCAGTGGAATTATTCTGAGCAAAAGACTTATTATTATCTTGACTTTCAACTGTTTGATTATTATTTTCAACAGAAGTTAAATCAGATTTTAAAGTTTCATAAGCGACTTCGCTTTCTGTCTTAGGTTCCTGAGAATTTGAAGCGTAAGATGCCTGAGAATCCATAGAATCTTTTGTATCATTCAATGAATTAAACACAAAGATCGATCCGAACACCAAAGCTAATGACGCCGCCACAGCATATCCCCAATTTAGCTTAAAAATAGGTGCTTTTTTTGCCGGTCTTACGTGAATCATCACATTTTCCTGAATATTGTCAAATAGATTTTCAGGAACTGTATAAATATTTTTACGTTCTAATTTTTCTAGATCAAAATTATTTATACCACTCAACACCTTCCCCTGAATATCTTCAAACAAGTTTTCCGGGACTTTATAGATGTTTTTGCGTTCTAATTTTTCTAGATCAAAATCTTTCATCTTGTTGTTTCTCAAAAATTATCTCTCGTAATTCTCTTTAATATATTCTTCTATTTTCTGTTTGGCATAATGATAATTCGTTTTCAAAGTCCCTACCGACATATCTACAATTTTCGATATTTCTTCGTAAGGCAAATCATCATAATACCGCATCATAAATACCAGCTTCTGCTTTTCCGGCAGGCTATGTATAGCGTTCTGCAGCAATATCTGTATTTCTTCGGCATCTCCATCTGTATTATCAGCTACAAGATTCTGCATATGATACTCAGGGTCTTCATCCGTTTTCTGCATTTTTTTCAGCTTGTTTACCTGCTGTAATGCTTCGTTGGTAGCGATTCTGTACAGCCATGTGTACAACTGGCTATCGTTTTTAAACTGGTGAAAATTCTGATAAGCTTTAATAAAAGTTTCCTGCAAAGTATCCTGAGCAAGATCTCCGTCTACAATAATTCTTCTTATGTGCCAATACAATCTGCTTTGATAAGCATCCATTAAAGCACGAACTCCTTTTTCCTGAGTTCGTGGACTTTGCATCAACGAAATAATTTCCGCGTCCTTAATCTTCATAAGATGCTTTCATTGTTTTGGATTACAAAAATAACTGAAAGTTAAATTACTTATTCAATTTTTAGTCCAAATATTTTTTATTCTTGAAATTAATTCTAAAGTTTAACGACCGCAGATTTTTTTTAACGCAAGGCTCGCGAAGATTTGTTTACACTAATTGAAAATATTTTTCGTTCGCAAGGGCGTTTCACTCAGCCAAGACTATATAACATTCTTACTCAATTGCTGAGTGAAACGCCCTTGCGAACGTATCTACGTAATGATTAAACACTTCCTTGCGAACGTTGCGTTAAAAAAACAACAAACTTCGTCCTTAACTTCCTTTCCAAAAACTCAGCACAAAAACCTTATCTTTGTTTTATGCAAATTGTAATTATCGGTTCCGGGAATGTTGCTTATCATATGGCAAAAGCTTTTGTGCTGAATAACATCCCTTTAGCACAGATTTTTGGCAGGAACGAAAAAGAACTGAATAAAATTTCTGAAGAGTTAAAAATTCCTTTCTCAACAGAAAAACTGGAAGATGCAGATCTGTACATCATTTGTGTGAGCGACAGTTCTGTAGAAGCTGTTTCTAAAATCATTACTAAAAAAGACAGTCTGGTTGCCCATACTTCTGGTTCGCTTCCTAAAGAAATATTAGCAGGGGAGTACAGAAAATCAAACCTTTATCCTTTGCAGACTTTTTCAAAATCAAAAGAATTGGAATATTCCAACATTCCTTTTTTTATTGAAACAGAAAATGAAAAGGATAAAAAAACACTGTTTGAAATTGCTTCTAAAATTTCCAAAAATGTAATGGAAAGTACTCACGAAAAGAGAAAATACATTCATCTGACAGCTGTTTTTGCCTGCAATTTTGTGAATCATCTTTTTTCCAGGGCAAAAGAAATTTCGGATTCTCAGGATATTCCTTTTGATTATTTTTTACCATTAATTGATGAAACCATTCAAAAAATTCATGAAATTGATCCAAAATCGGCACAAACCGGTCCGGCTGTAAGAAATGACAAAAGAATTCTGGAATTACATGAGCAATTATTAAAAGACGAAAGTCTGGAGATCTATAAAACAATGAATCATTCTATCCAAAAAATGTATGAGTTATAAAGAGAAATTAAAAGGAATTAAAGCTTTTGTATTTGATGTAGACGGAGTTTTCACAGACGGAAGCGTATATCTGCTTCCCGGCGGAAATATGTGTCGCGTGATGAATGTCCTGGATGGTTACGCAGTCGTTAAGGCCTTAAAAAACAATTATTTAATCGGAGTCATTACGGGAGGGAATGATGAGATGGTAAAACACAGAATCAATTATCTTGGGATTCAGGATTATTACCCGAAATCTCATAATAAAATGGAAGATTTTGAAGATTTTAAAGCAAAATATAATCTTAAAAACGAAGAAATTTTAACGATGGGCGATGATCTTCCTGATTTACACATCATGGAAAACTCTGCCATTGCAGCCTGCCCGGAAAATGCGGTTCCTGAAATCAAAGGAATTGCCACTTATATTTCTTCGAAAAAGGGTGGAAGCGGGGCAGTACGTGATGTGATCGAGCAGGTAATGAAGATTCAGGGAAATTGGCATGATGATAATACACAATCTGTTTAATTAATTGAAAATGAAATTATTATTAGCATCACAATCTCCCAGAAGAAAAGAATTGCTTTCAAGTTTAGGCTTTACGTTTGAAGTTGTAAAAATCGATTGTGAAGAAATTGTTCCAGAACATATCAAAGTAGGAGAGTCTGCAGCTTATTTATCTGAATTAAAAGCAGATGCGTTCCGTAAACTGGAAGAAGATGAAGTTTTGTTAACCGCGGACACCGTGGTGGCCATTGATAATCAGTTCCTTGGGAAACCGCAGGATGAAGCCAATGCCAAAAATATGCTGAAACTTTTATCCGGTAAAACCCATCAGGTATATACAGGAATTACTATTAAAACTTTAGACAAAACCATTACAGAAACAGATGTAGCAGACGTAGAATTTGATGAAATTACGGATGATGAGATAGAATTTTATATTAAAAATTATAAACCTTTCGACAAAGCAGGAAGCTACGGCATCCAGGAATGGCTTGGAATGGCGAAAATCAAAAATATGAAGGGAAGCTTTTATACCATTATGGGACTTCCTACCCATTTGGTTTACAAAATTTTGAAAGAAATATAAAGAGTTTCAATATAAAATTTTATTATTTTTACAAAATCATCAAACCTACTGATAATAAAAAGTAGATTAGCGAGTTATATTGAAATAATGAAAAAGAATATTTTATTCCTTTTGACGCTTTGTATCGTTGCTTCTTGTGCCACAAAAACCAAGAGGCCGGATCAGCGATCGAAGTTCATGAAAGGATTTTCCACATATTACAACACACTTTTTAATGCAAAAGATGCATTGAATTATGAGTTCGAATCAAGAGATAAGGCACACAAAGACAACTTTTATGCGTCTTATATTCCTATTCTCACATACGAAGATCAACCATTGGGAAGTGATCTGGGACAATCTTCAGCCTTCGCGGAAAACTCCATGAAAATGGCAGAAGTAAACCGCCCTCAAAACAATACTCAGGGAAGAGGAGGACCTCCGGGAATGCCGGGAAATTCAATGTCCGGAGGAGCCGGAGCTCCTACATTATCTGGTGCCGTAAACGGTGCAATGGACAAAATGGGAATAGGCAAAGATTCAGAAGAACAACCTGAACAAACCGGAGCAACTACTCTGGAAATTGCGGAAGCGAAAGCTTTAAAAGCAATTAATAAATATTCGGTAATTAAACACGGAGAAGAACAAAACAAGAAAATTTTCGACGCTTACATGATCCTTGCACAGGCAAGAATTTACAGAGGAAAATCTCTGGAAGCTTTGGATGCCCTGAACTATGTTTTCACCCACATGAAAGATGATAAAAGGCTTCCTTTAGCAAGAATTTATCAGGGTTTAGCATACGATCAGATTAAAAATTATCATAAAGCCCACGAAACTTTTGCCAAACTAAAAGGTGAAAAGATTGATAAAGACTATGAAAAGCTTCTAAGCATTTACTACGCCGAATCTCTTCTGGACGCAGGGAAAAAAGAAGAAGCGGTAAGAGAACTGGATAAAGCCTACGAACTCAATGGCAACAGAAAGCTGAAAAGTAGGATCGCTTATTTGAGAGGGCAGGTTTTAACTAATTTAAACCAGCCTGAAAAAGCCAGAGAAAGCTTCATGGCAGCTTATAAATATGCCAATGATTTTGAATTTGAAGTAAAATCTCAAATCGAAACCGCCAAAACTTTCAACGGAAAGGGAGACTACAGCGGTGCCAAAAAATATCTTGAAGATATCAGTAAAAAAGGAACTTACGCTTCAAGAAAGAATGAATTTTACTATGCTTTAGGTTTAATGGCCAATAAAGCCGGGAAAAAAGACGAAGCACAGGAATATTTCAGAAAATCTTTAAAAGAAAAAGTTTCAGATCCACAGATCCGCGGATTGGCTTATTATGAAATAGGGAAAGGATTTTTAGATAAGAATGATTATATCGGAGCGGGCGTTTACTACGATTCCGCATTGGCTGTCATGACCTATGAACCATCAAAAATTCTTCTGGCAGATCAATCAACTTATATTAAAAAAATCTCCAGAAATTATTATTTAATTAAGAAAAATGACAGCATTCTGAACTTAGCCAAAATGACTACCGAACAGAAAACTGATTTTTTCTCAAAATATATTGCTAAAATAAAAGCTAAAGAAGAAAAAGAAGAACTGGAAAGAAGACGTGCAGAAAGAAACAAAGGTTTCGATACGGGAGATTACAGTTCAACTTCAATTTTTGCCAATAGTTCAAATGCTTTCGAAGATTTTGGAGTGACTACGAAAGGTTTTTATTTTGCCAATACCGGAACTGTAAGCAAAGGAACATCTACCTTTAAACAAACCTGGGGAGACAGGGCTTTGGTCGACAACTGGCGTTTTTCTAAAAAAATGGCAACTATCGATGATATGAAAAACGAAGCTTTAGGAACAACAGATGTACCGAATCCGAGACGTTTCGAACCTGCTTTCTACATCGAACAAATTCCTACGGATGCCGGAAAATTAGCCCAACTGAAAAAAGACAGAGATACAGCTTCTCTGGGACTGGGAGTAATGTATCAGAATTACTTTACAAACACTCCGCTGGCTACCAAAACATTATATGACCTTGTGGATGTAAAACCTGAAGAAAAAGTAATGCTGCAAGCTTTATACGAGATTTTTGCCATGAATTATCTGAAAAATCCACAGGCTGCAGAAAGAGCAAAACAGATTTTATTGACTGATTATCCATATACTTCTTATGCAGAATTTGCAAGAAATCCAAAAAACACCACTTTTGTAAAATCTTCTGAAGATGCGGAAAATCAATATAAACAGGCCTTTGCTTTGTATGAATCTGAGAAATTCGGGGAAAGCAAGGACATTATAGATCAGGCAATCCAGAAATATCCGAAAGATGCTCTGGTTCCGAAATTATATTTGTTAAATGCCTTCAATGCCGGAAAAGCGAGTGGGAAGGAGGTAATGATCCTTCAACTGGAACAAATTGCTTTAAATTATGGTAAAACTCCGGAAGGAGAAAAAGCCAAGGAAATGCTTAATTATCTGAAAAGTGACCTGAGCTTCCAGGCAACGGATAATAAAGGGAATGCAATACCTCAGAATCCGGCAAACATGGGTAATAATGTCCCACAACAGCCATCTCAACCTAACACAATTCCGCAAAATGCAGCCGGCCAGATGAATAATCCTCAGCAGATGCAGCCATCAAGCGGTAATAGCAACAAACCTCCAAAGAGGCCAAATACTTCTCAAGAATTACAGAATCCGGCCTCATTGCCTGCAAAACCACGATAAAATAAAAAGCGAAGAATTAATCTTCGCTTTTCTTTTTCTTTACCCCATGAAAATCTTTCAGATAAAACGGCTCGAAATAGGCTACATCCTCAAAGTCTTTTTTATCAATCTTCTCCATGGTTTTCCTGATTAAATATTGTGCAGAAGGGTAGACATTCTCATTAAAATCAGCATTCGGAAGCTGTAAGATTTCCTTTGCTTTCTTAGCTCCGTCTCCTACGAATATTATTTTTTTATCTTTAAAATCTTCAAAAGAAGTTTCATCTAAAATTTTGGCTTCCGTCTCAGAAATTTCTTCCCCTGTTTTACCGTCGTAAACTGCGGTATAAACCTCCATTCTTCTTGCATCGATCAAAGGGATGATAAAATCATAGTTTTGCTCTAAAAAAGGCTCTATCATCGTTTCAAGGGAATTTATAGCAATCAGAGGAACTTTTAATCCATAACAAAAACCTTTTGCAGAAGATGCACCAATCCTTAACCCGGTATAAGAACCCGGACCTTTGCCCAGAGAAACCGCTTCAATTTCTTTCACTGAAATTCCGGCTCCTTCCAATGCCCATTCTACAAAGGTGTGAAGACTTTCGGATTGTTTATAATTTTCCGAAACCTCCTCAGTAAGGCAAAGCAGCTTTTCATCATCTGAAATAGCTACTGAACAGTTTTTTGAAGATGTTTCGATGTATAGAATTTTCATTTTTAAGTTTTAAGCTAATTTGCAAAATCGCGAAAAGGCAAAATTGCTTTTTAGAATGTTGTTGCAAATTTAAGCCATTATTTTGAGACTATTTTCTGTAAATTGTTCTTGGCTCGGCCTGAGCAGTGGGATAGATCGTCATATCAGAAATGCAGACATGTTTCGGAGCATTTACACAATATGCGATAGAATCTGCAATATCTTCTGCTTTTAAAGGCTCATACCCTGCATACACCGTTGCTGCTCTTTCATTATCTCCTTTAAATCTTACTAAAGAAAAATCTGTTTCTACAGCTCCCGGTTGAATATTGGTAACCTTAATCCCAAATTCCGTTAATTCTATTCTCATTCCTTCGGAAATAACATCTACCGCTTTTTTGGTTGCACAATACACAACTCCGTTGGCATAGGTTTGTCTCGCCGCTACCGAACTGATATTTACAATATGTCCGGAATTTCTTTCTTTCATTCCGGGAATAATCATTTTGGAAACATATAAAAGTCCTTTCACATTCCCATCGATCATAGAATCCCAATCGCCTGTTTTTCCGGCAGAAAGAGGATCCAAGCCGTGTGCATTTCCTGCATTGTTGATCAGCACATCAATATTTTTCCATTCTTCGGGAAGAGAATTGATCGCGGTTTCCACTTCTTCTAAATTCCTTACATCAAACTTTAAACTAAATATTTCGGTGAAGGCAGAAAGTTCAGCTTTTAATGATTCCAAAACTTCAGATCTTCTTCCACAGATGATGATTCTGTTTCCTTGTTTTGCAAGAAGTTCTGCAGTCGATTTCCCTATTCCGGAAGTCGCTCCGGTGACTAATATTGTTTTCATAAAATATGGTTACATTATTTTAATTTTAGTTGGCGCCAAATGCTTCAAAAGCATCAATGATATGTTCAATAATTAATTTTCCTTTCTCGTCCGGAAGCACAGAAATAATATCAAATCTTACTTCCTGGTTTTTATTAAACTCTTCCAGATAGTAATTGGCCGCAGAAACTATCGACTTAATCTTTGTTTTTGTAACCGCTTCCTGAGGTAACATAAAGGCGTCTGTTGAGCGAGCTTTTACTTCTGCCACGATAATTAAATTATCTTTTTCTGCAATAATATCAATCTCAGCTTTCTGAAAACGGAAGTTTCTTGCGAGGATTTTATAACCTTTTTTTAATAAAAATTCTGCAGCTAAATCTTCTGCCAGTTTTCCGAGATCGTTGTGTTGTGCCATGTTTGGGTTTGAGTGTTTGAGAAATTGTATTGTTTGAGTGTTATTTAAAAGAAAGTTTATGCTTTCCTGAGATCCAAACTTCTCTACTTTTACAATCCCAATAAAACTGCATTCCAAAAGGTTTTTTGCCTCTTTGTTTTGTCCTTGAAATTGTATCGTCTAATTTCATAATATCAATATGTGTCAATTTATCAACTGTAAAACCTAATCGATTTTCCAGTTTAAATGTTTTAAAATCCTTAAAATCATACTTATCTCTTTCCAATAAAGTTCCTCTGTCTTTATATTGATACAAAGTATATTGTGAGTCTTCACAGGGGCATTCTTCCGAATGTTCTAGTTTCAAACTTCTATCAAAAAATATAAAATAAACACCTAAACTCAAAAGAAATAAAATATAGAGAATACCCTTTATCACGTTTTTAGTGACATGTACAGGTTCAAAATTCTCTTTATTAATCATATCTTAAAACTCAATCTTTACCTTATCCTCAACCTTCATTTTTACCATTCCGCCGATAATCAATGGCCGGTTGTCTTTAATGTGTCCATTCGGGAAACCAAACATTGCCGGGAAACTGTATTTTGAAATTCTGTCTGAAATTAACTGATAAGCAAATTCATCGAAACTTTCTTCGTATTGTTTATTTTCCTTTTCATCGCCCATGTTGGTCATTCCGCCGATAATTAATCCTGCAATTTTATTGAAAACCCCGGCCAATTCCAGGCTCATGATCATACGGTCTAATGCATAAAAATTTTCACCGATATCTTCAATAAATAGAATTTTATCCTTAAAATCAAATGAATATTTTGTTCCTAAAAGAGCATAGATTAGGGCTAAATTCCCTCCAACCAATTCTCCTTCAATATTCCCTTTTTTATTAAATTGATGTGATGCAAGGCTATATTTTGGCTTTTTCCCTTTTTTTAAGATATCAAAAATAAGATCATAGCTTCCTTCGGTCACTCCAAAACTTGAAGTTTTTACAGTTTGTCCGTGAATAGAAGCAAAGCCTTTTTTCAATAAATAACTCTGGATCACCGTATTATCAGAATAACCGATATACCATTTCGGATTTTTGGTGAAGTTTTTAAGTTTTAAATGTTCAACCAGATGCTGACAGCCATATCCTCCTCTGGAAGCCCAGACAGCAGAAATTTCATTGTCATTTAATGCCCAGTTGATATCTTTTATTCTTTCCTGTTCCGTTCCTGCATAATTGTACCCGTTGGAAAATTTTGTATAAAGATGCTCACCCAAAACAGGTTCGAAACCTTTATTTTTAATCATTTCGATTCCCTTTGTCAATTGGGTTTCATCTACGGCTCCTGCAGGGGAAATTATGGCTATTTTATCACCTTTTTTAAGTGATTTCGGAAAGATTATTTTTTTCATTTTGTTTTTTGATATTTTACTTCTGTCTTTTCGGCTTCTTCCAATCGTTTGTCAAACTGGTTGAATTTTTTGAAGCTCTGTAAAAAGATAAAGAAACTGAATATGATAAGAATGCAGCCAACGATTCTTCTGATCTGGTTGGCTAATTTTTGTGTCAATTTATCGTGAAACTGTTTTGCCAGGAAGATTTTAGCAAGATCAATACAAAGGTAAGTGCCGATCACAATCCCGATGTATAAAATAAAATTGCCGGTATCCGGATATTGATTTCTCACGGAAATCACCGTTACCAGCCAGAATAGGATAACTCCTACGTTTAAAAGATTAAAGAAAAAACCATTAATAAAAGTTTTAAAATAATTCTGATTAATGATTTTCTCTTCACCGGGAATATGCATTTTGGTTTTCGTGACCATCATGACAATACCATAAACAAAAATAAGTATAGCCGTAATCCTGTAAAAACCAGGATGTTTATCTATCAAAGTTACAATATCAGCACTCGCATAATACGCTGCCAGAATACACAGAAGATCTGCGGAAATTACTCCAATATCCAACGCAAGCGCATGTCTTGGACCTCTGGAAAAGCTGGTTTCAATTAAAAGGAAAAATATAGGTCCTATGAAAACCAGACTCAGCATAAATCCTAATACAATAGCAGATAAAATAAGTTCAAACATTCAGTATTTTTTTAAAATGAAAAATTAATTTCATCCCATTTTATACAAATTTAAACTTTATGTTTTAATTAATCAACTATCTTAAAATCCAATTGCTTTTGAATTAAGTTTGCTTTCACCACTTTGATCTGCACCTGATCTCCCAGCTGATACCTTTTGCCGTGTCTCATCCCATATACAGCATGAGTTTTGGCATCAAACATATATGAATCGTCTACTAAATCTCTCAATTTAATTAAACCTTCGGCACCGTTTTCAGGAATTTCAACCCAGAAACCAAATTCTGCCACTCCGGAAATCACTCCATTGAAAGTTTCTCCCAAATGTTTTTCCATGAATTTCACCTGCATGAATTTAATCGAATCTCTTTCCGCATCAGCCGCCAATCTTTCCATTGAACTGCAGTGTTTCGCTTTTTCTTCCAATTCCGGTTTATTTGGAGATTTTCCTCCGTCAAGATAATGCTGAAGCAATCGGTGTGCGATCAAATCCGGATAACGTCGGATAGGAGAGGTGAAGTGCGTATAATATTCGAAACCAAGACCGTAATGACCAATTGGTTCCGTAGAATAAACTGCTTTACTCATACTTCTCATGGCCAGTGTTTCGATCATATTTTCTTCGCCTTTTCCTTTCACGTCATGTAATAGTTTATTCAAAGATTCGGCAACTTTTTTGGTATTGGCAAGATCCATTTTATATCCGAAAGTAGAAACAAAATCTCTCAAAGCTTCCAGTTTTGCAGGATCCGGATCATCATGAACCCTGTATATAAAGGTATTCTGAGTGATATCTCCTTTTCTGTTTAAAGAAACAAATTCAGACACTTTTTTATTGGCAAGCAACATGAATTCTTCAATCAAATGGTTGGAGTCTTTACTTATTTTAAAATATACTCCTACCGGTTCATTATTTTCATCAAGATTAAATCGAACTTCGCTTCTATCAAAAGTAATTGCGCCTTTTCTGATACGTTCTGCACGCATGATTTTCGCTAATCTGTCCAGAACATTGATTTCTTCCTGAAGATCTCCCTGCTTGGTTTCAATTCTTTCCTGGGCTTCCTCATACGTAAATCTTCTGTCGGAATGAATAACGGTTCTCCCGAACCATTGTTTCTGAATTTTAGCATCATCATCTAACTCAAAAACTGCTGAAAATGTATATTTATCTTCATTTGGACGAAGCGAACAAACATCATTACTCAAAACCTCTGGAAGCATCGGTACCACACGGTCTACAAGATAAACGGAAGTCGCTCTATCATAGGCCTCATCATCCAAGATTGTTCCCGGAATCACATAATGAGAAACATCTGCAATATGAACGCCGATTTCCCAGTTTCCGTTTTCTAATTTCCTTATCGATAAGGCATCATCAAAATCTTTTGCATCTTTCGGGTCAATCGTAAATGTGCAGATTCCTCGCATATCCCAACGTTTGGCAACTTCTTCATCAGTAATCCTTCTGTCGATTTTATCGGCATCCCTTTCTACTTCTGCAGGAAATTCGTATGGTAAACCATATTCTGCAAGGATAGAGTGGATCTCCGTTTCGTGCTCTCCCGGAGCTCCCAAAACCTGAATAATTTCGCCTTCCGGATTTTTATCTCCCGGCCTCCATTCTGTCATTTTTACAACAACTTTGTCACCGTCCTGTGCATCATTAAATTTAGTTTTAGGAATAAAAATATCGGTATTAATTGTTTTTTTATCACAAACCACAAACCCGAAATCTTTATGAGCCACTTTCTGGAAAGTTCCTACAAACTCAGTCCTGCCTCTTTCCAAAACTTCCAGGACAGATCCTTCTAGTTTCTTACCTTTATAATGGTACGTAATAATTAAAACTTTGTCTCCCTGTAATGCATCTTTCACATTTTTGGAATGGATAAAGATATCATCTTCCAGTCCTTCAACAGCTACATATGCATTTCCGGACTGGTTGAAATCGATAATTCCTGTCAATGTTCCTGCAATATTAAGGTTGACAATATACTTTCCTTTTTCTGCTTCTTTAATTTTTTCTGAGGCCTGAAGTTTATGCAAAGCCTGAACCACAAGCTCCCTCTGTCTTGGATTCTTATAATCTATTCCGTCTGCGATCTGTTTATAATTATAAATTTTGGTCGCATTTTCGTTCATGAAACGCAGGATCAATCTTCCGATTTCCATGAGTTTCAAATCATTTTTATGACTAATATATTTTCTTTTTTTTGGCATATTAATTTTATTATTAATTAGTTATAGTTTTAATATATAATTAAAACCATTTTAAAATTATCTTAATATATGGTAAAGACAATTTTAATATTCATTTTAAACTTTACTCTTTTATTCAACAACATCAATTTTCCTTCCAAATATTTCACAATGGAAGCTTTACTGCTGTATAAAAATACTACAAATATGGAGAAGAGGGGAGAAAAACCTTCCGTTAAATATTCTTTAAATATTTCTATAGGTTTAAATGGGAATAATAGACTGGTAAATTCTATTGAACGGTACAAAGATACAAAATAAAAAATAAATAAGGCTTGTAATATGATTTACAAGCCTTTATATGTTTAGCAAAATGCAATTTTATCTACTCTGTTCTGGTGTCTTCCTCCTTCAAAATCTGTGGAAAGGAATTTATCTACAATTTCTATCGCCAATTCTTTAGAGATAAATCTCGCAGGTATGGAAATCATATTCGCATCATTATGCTGTCTAGCCAGGCTTGCAATCTCCGGCATCCAGCAAAGTGCACAACGGATCTTCTGATGCTTGTTGGCAGTGATCTGAACGCCATTTCCGCTTCCGCAGAGCAAAACTCCTAATTCATTTTCACCGTTCTCAACAGACGTAGCGGCAGGATGAACAAAGTCAGGATAATCCACACTGTCTGTGGAAAACGTTCCAAAATCCTGAACATCAAAGTTTTCCGAAAGATGTTTTTTCACAATCTCTTTATATTCGAAACCTGCATGGTCAGCTGCAATAGCGATTTTTCTTTTCATAGTACTTGTATTAAGTCTTTTTTAGATTTATTTCTTTACAAAGATAAAAATAATAATAATGACTGTTAGTCTTTCGGGAGTTAATTGTTAAAAGCATTGTGAATAACTGTGGATAACTTCGGTGAAATAAATGTTTCGTAACATTAAAAAAATCAGTAATGAAATTTGGCAACAAAAATTTTAACCACAATTTTCAAAAACTTCTTTCCAGTTACTCTATGCTTTTTCCATAAACCGTTTATCAATAAAGGGAATTGGGGAAAAGTTATCCATATTTGTTAGTAACCAAGTGAAAAATCAGATTTCCAACAAATTATATTGTGAATTAAATATGAATTGAATAAAAATTAAGTGTTATGAAATATTTCGAAAAAACTTATCCCCTAAATTCACATCACTCAACAACAAAGACATATTCTTTTTTTTTATAAAAGAGATAAATGTTGATTAGTGAATGTTGGGTCTGCGGGAAAGTTTTTGAAAACTTTTGTCGGGTTGCGGCTTTTCCAAAATTTTAAAATCTTACATTTGTGAAAAGAAAATTCTAGGTTATTTATGAAAACAATCAATGATTTCAATTTTAAAGACAAGAAGGCTCTGGTAAGGGTGGATTTCAATGTTCCGCAGGACGACCAGCTTAAAGTTACAGACAATACAAGAATTGTGGCGGTAAAGCCAACTATCGATAAAATCCTTAAAGACGGAGGTTCCGTGATTCTAATGGCTCACCTTGGAAGACCTAAAGGAGAGGTAAAAGATGAGTTTTCTCTTAAACATATTGTAGAAGAAGTATCTAATGTATTGGGTCAGGAAGTAAAATTCGTAGACGAATGCATAGGAGAGAAGGCAGAACAGGCTTCTTCGGAGCTTAAACCGGGAGAAATCCTTTTATTGGAGAATTTGCGTTTTCATAATGAAGAAGAGAAGGGCGATGAAGCCTTTGCCGAAAAGCTTTCTAAGTTAGCTGATGCTTATGTAAATGATGCTTTCGGAACGGCTCACAGAGCACATGCGTCTACAGCTGTAATTGCTAAGTTTTTCCCTTCAACTAAGTTTTTCGGTTTACTGATGGCAAAAGAACTCGAGGCGATCGATAGAGTTTTAAAAAATGGCGAACGTCCTGTCACTGCGATACTTGGAGGTTCTAAAGTTTCAACTAAAATTACCATTATAGAAAATATTTTACCTGCTGTTGACAACCTGATCATTGGTGGTGGAATGGCTTTTACCTTCATTAAAGCTCTTGGGGGGAAGATCGGAAATTCATTAGTTGAAGAAGATAAATTACCTCTTGCAATTGAGATTTTAGGAAAAGCAAAAGAACATAATGTAAAAGTATATCTTCCTTCTGATACGATTATTGCTGAAAGTTTCAGTAATGATGCAGACAGAAAAGAAGCTGATATTTATGCAATTCCCGAAGGATGGATGGGATTGGATGCAGGTCCAAAATCGAGAGATCAGTTCAATGATGTTCTTTTGGATTCAAGAACAATTCTTTGGAACGGACCGATTGGAGTTTTTGAAATGTCTAACTTTGCTGCAGGAACGGTTGCGCTTGGTGATAGTATTGCTGAAGCTACAAGACAAGGAGCTTTCTCATTAGTTGGAGGAGGGGATAGTGTTGCCTTCGTGAAGCAGTTTGGTTATGGAGACAAAGTAAGTTATGTTTCTACCGGAGGCGGGGCAATGCTTGAAAGTCTGGAAGGTTTGGAACTTCCGGGAGTTGCTGCAATTAATAATTAAGATAATTTAATTTAAATATTTTGAGTCCGCTGAATTTTTCAGTGGACTTCTTGTTTTTGAATGAATATCTATTTAATAAATTGAAAAAAGTGTAAAAAAACGACTTTCATAAATATATTTAAAATCTAAAAACAGATCTTTTTTGAATATTTATATTTAAAATGAATTTAAGGGTTCAAAAGGTGTGTTTTTGTAAGAATTTATATTTTTGAAATGAAATTTCGTTTATTTTTTCTTTCTTAGTTGGCTCCGAGCTTTTAATTCTTATTTTTTTTATTTTGTTTTAGCTCAGTATGACATTGGAAATTTACTCTGATAAAATTAAACTGTTAGTATTAGCGATGTTATGCTGAGTTCCGCCGAAGCATTTAATAATTTTATAATGGAGGAAGTAATAAAAAATTTTACAATTAGAAATTTCGCGTGGGAAGATGTATAAAATTTTTAAAGAATAATAATAATGAACTTCTTCAAAAATTATTTTCTTAATAAATTTTGAGACCTTAAAAAATAAAAACTCAGAAAATTTTCTGAGTTTTTTAAATTTTATTCCAAAAATTTGAAATTTTGACCTTTAGAAATAGCTTAAATTTCGAATTTCTATTTTTTTTCGATAATATATATTAAACTTGAAAATTCGTTCGAAAAAAGGGCTTTTACGTTCGAAATCGTTCCGTAGACTACAGCTTTTAGCCAAAAAAGAGATGATTTTTTGTATTTTTCGCTCAACATAGAGATGTAATACGAATCTAAAATTAGAGGTTTAATTTTTCTCATTTTCCAGTTCGGCTTTTTTGAAATCAGATTTTCCATGCCATTTTTAGAGAAATGGTAGATGTGTCTTGGTACATCATACGCCGCCCAATATTCTTTATAATGTTTTGCATCGTAAGAAGTGGGGTTGGGAACGGCGATGATTAATAAACCTTTTTCTTTTAATTTTTTATTGAAAATTTCAAGCATTTCATCCTGGTTTTCCACATGCTCAAATACATGCCAAAGTGTAATAGCGTCCAGGCTTTCATCTTCAATACTATTAATATTATCTAGAATCTGAGCTTTTGTAATTTTATTTTGTGCTGCTTTTCTTGCATCAGCATCGGGCTCAAATCCTAAAGTTTGAAAATCATTTTCTATATATTTTACAAATTCTCCGGCTCCGCATCCATAATCTAAAACTTTAGCTCCTTTATTAATTCTGTCTAAAAGAATTGTTTTTTTATATTGAAGATTGAAGGATTGTAAAAATTTATATAGTTTTTCTTTTACACTTCCTGAATCCTGGTGATGAGAAATATAATCTTCACTTTCATAGTATTTCGAAATATTAGATGGAATAGGAGAGGTTTTAAAAACTCCTTTTGTTTCTGTTTCTTTAATTTCAAAAATTTCCTGTGAAAGAAAATGATCTTTAATTTTCATTATGATATTCTATTTAAAATGAAATTGAGGCTGTTTTTAAGCCTCTAATTTCAATTAATTTTATTCAAATTATTCTTATGTTTCACGTGAAACATAGTACTCTTATCGTCCTAAATAAACCAATAAAACGTTGATGTCTGCAGGAGAAACTCCACTTATTCTTCCGGCCTGTGCAATGGTTTTTGGTTTTACATTTGTCATTTTTTGCTTCGCTTCGCTGGAAAGACTTGATAACTTAGAGTAGTCAAAATCTTCCGGAATTTTAATGTTTTCCAGCCTATTCAGCTTAGCAACATTTTCTTTTTCCTTTTCAATATAACCTTTGTACTTAATATTTACTTCCGCCTGCTCTCTTACTTCATCATCATATGTAGAAGAAATTTCATTGATAAAGTCGATTTCATCAAGTTTTTCTAATGTCATATTAGGTCTGGTAAGAATCTGGGCTGCTCTGAAAGCCTGATCAACAGGACTACTTTCGATAGTTTCTAAGATAGGATTGATAACCCCCGGCTTTAAAGAAGTTTCTCTTAAAAAGCTTTCAAGTTCCTGACTTTTAGCGACTTTTTCTTCAACTCTTTTTAATCTGTCATCTTTAGCAAGCCCAAGTTTATAAGCCTTTTCAGTAAGTCTGATATCTGCATTATCCTGTCTTAAAAGAAGTCTGTATTCTGCTCTTGAAGTAAACATTCTATACGGTTCTTCGGTACCTCTTGTGATCAGATCATCAATTAAAACACCTATATATGCTTCATCCCTGTTAAGGATAAATTCATCCTTTTCATGTACTTTATTGTGGGCATTGATACCTGCAATTAGACCTTGCCCGGCTGCTTCTTCATAGCCTGTTGTACCGTTTATTTGCCCTGCAAAGTATAAATTATCAATCAATTTTGTCTCTAAAGTATGCTTTAATTGGGTAGGAGGGAAGTAATCATATTCAATTGCATAACCTGGGCGGAAAACTTTTACGTTTTCAAAACCGGGAATTTGTTTCATTGCTTTTACTTGAACATCTTCCGGAAGAGAAGAACTGAACCCATTTACATAGATTTCTATAGTTTTCCAACCTTCTGGTTCTACAAATAACTGATGTCTTGTTCTTTCTGCAAAACGATTGATTTTATCTTCAATACTTGGACAATATCTAGGTCCTAAACTCTGAATTGTACCATTAAACATTGGACTTCTGTCGAATCCTTCACGTAAAATATCATGTACAATTTCGTTGGTATAGGTAATGTGACAGCTTAATTGTCTGGTTAACTTAGGAGTATCTAAATAGCTGAATTTTTGAGGATTTTCATCTCCTTTCTGTTCTTCCATTTTAGAATAATCCAAACTTCTTCCGTCTACTCTTGGTGGAGTACCGGTTTTCATCCTTCCTGCTTCAAAACCTAGGGAAACCAATTGTTCAGTGATACCAAATGCCCTTGGTTCACCCATTCTTCCGCCGCCTAATTGTTTATCCCCAACGTGAATTAATCCATTCAGGAAGGTACCGTTGGTAAGAACTACCGAATGTCCTTTAATCTCAATTCCTAATGAAGTAACAACACCTACTACCTTATTATTCTCAACAATAAGCTGTTTTACCATATCCTGAAAGAAATCAAGATTGGGTGTATTTTCTAATGCTAAACGCCATTCTTCAGCGAAAAGCATCCTGTCATTCTGTGTTCTTGGAGACCACATTGCAGGACCTTTGGAAAGGTTCAGCATCTTAAACTGGATAGCCGATTTATCAGCTACAATTCCTGAATAACCTCCCATGGCGTCAATTTCCCTTACAATTTGTCCTTTTGCAATACCTCCCATTGCCGGATTACAGCTCATTTGCCCGATAGTCTGCATATTCATTGTAATGAGCAGGGTTTTCGAGCCTAGATTGGCTGCTGCAGCTGCTGCTTCACATCCTGCGTGACCGGCACCAACTACGATTACATCATATATTTCTGAAATCATCTTCTTATTGCTTGTTTTAAGCCTTAAAATTTAATCTTTTCTATAAATGTTTCACGTGAAACATTGCTTTGATTTACAAGCTGAAATTGCCTGTAATGCGCTTTATTTAGCCCCGATCGCAGCATTTGTCTGAGCTCTTTTTTCTTTGAAAAAGAAAAAAAGCGAGTGCGGAGAGCGGGATTAAGCTTCTAAAAAATATTTAAAAATATTAATTGTATTTCGCTAAATAAAAATCTTCTTTACTTCGCATCAACAGTTCTTCTTCCTCGGTTTTATCCTTGTATCCGCAAAGATGAAGAATACCGTGAGCCAAAACTCTTCTCAATTCTTCTTCATAATCTTTAGATAGAGTAGAAGCATTGTCTGAAATGCGCTGCAAAGATACGAAAATCTCTCCGCTTATTGTCTTGCCTTTTACATAGTCGAATGTAATGATGTCTGTATAGTAATCGTGCTGCAAATAATCCTGATTTACCTTCAGGAGATATTCGTCATCACAGAAGATATAATTGATTTCTCCCGTTTTTTTTTCTTCCGAAAGAATGATATCTTCCAGCCATGTTTTGTAATCTGAGTTTACAGTTTCGGGTAAGTTTTCGTAAAAGAATTGTATCATTGTTTTAAAACCAGTGCCCTAAAATAACACTGAATATGCCTTTTTGATTATTTTTAAGTGAGTGACTAAAGTTTATTTTTATCTGCCCGAAAGGAGATTTGTATCCTGCGGTAATCCCTACTGAACTGTAATTTAATTTAACGGCGTCTTCAAATTTAAGATCGTCTGCAAGATTAGCAAACGAGAAGTTTCCGCTGATAAAATAGTTTTTATTGAATTTAAACTGAAGATCGTTTGAAACTAAAACTACATTATTCGTACTAAGCTGTCCGAAATAGAAACCGGAAAAGCTTTTAAAATTAACTACATTTTGTTCAAAAATTCCTCCCAGCCTGTATTGGTAAAACTGAGGAAGGTTTTCTCCAATCGTAATGGCTCCGTAAAGATTCAACCGATAAGTAAATTGTTTCGCCAAACGGATATTAATTCTGATATCTGCTTTTACCTGAACCAATCTTTTCTCTACTTCGGATTTCATTAAGTCGATGACCTTTCCTTCCGCATTAATGTAAATCCCCCGGGTAGGGAAGTCTTTGTCATTTTGGGTATCACTTTTTAAGAAAACATAAGGGTTCAAAAAACGGCTAAATCTTTTGTTGTTACCATTAGCTTCCGCTTTGAAATAATCGTGGCTTATTCCGCCTCCTATGGCAAATTTATCCTTCCATATAGATTGGATATAAGCTTCGTTTCGGTACCATTCCCAATTATCGATGTCATAATTGTTTTCGTCCATAATATCGAAACTCATTCCGGAGGAATAGATACCAAATCCGGGAATATATCCGTTGTCGATAAAATAGTTTAAATAATATCTTGGTTTATCACCTACAATTACATCCAAAGAAAGATTAGAATTTTTGAAAAGAAGCCGTTTCGCAGAATAGTTCAAAAGAAGGCCTGTTTTAAAAACTTCATCATAATGGAGACCGAATTTCAGAAAATGCCGTGCATCATCTTCCGTTACATATAATTTCAAATAGTTGGATTCATTTTCGGGAACAATATCGTAATTGATTAATTTATAATTGTTGGTTGCCACAAGCTTATCAATTTTTTTATTGATGCTTCCATAGGTCTGCATAGAGGGAAGCCTGAGTCCCATTTTCCCCAAAACATAATTTTTACCATAAATTCGGCTTCCAACGATTTCAATGCTGTCAATTTTATATACATTGGAATAAATAGGATTTATCTTTTCCCGGAGTCGATCAAAAGGACGCTTGGGTAATTCGTTTAATATATGTGTGTATTTCAAGCCTTCCGCATAGCCACTGTCGAGAATTTTTTTCTTTTCATCATAGCTTGTGGCAGTCATGCCTTTAAGATTGGGTTTGATATTAATATCTGTGTATTTATATTGTTTTCGGGTATCTTTCTTGATTCCCATATCAATAATCTGATTAAGGATATCAATAATGCTGTTTAAATCCTCTCTTTTCGATAAATCCTGGTTAAGGTCCACACCGATCACAATATCGATTCCTTTGTCCTTTAACGGCTTTGAGGGATAGTTTACCGTCATTGCTCCGTCGATGTAGATGCTGTCACCAATTTTCACAGGATCCATCAAGGAAGGAAATGCAGAACTTGCCATAATAGATTGTACCAGATCGCCTTTTTCAAAAATCTGCATATTTCCGCTTTCAAGATTGGTAGCAACACACATGAAAGGAATTGGAAGCTTTGAGAAGTCGTTGATGTTTGATACATTTTTGAAGAGCTCTTTCAATAAGTAAACATTTTTCTGCCCGGTGCTAATGGAAGAGGGAAGGGTAATTTTCCCGTTTTTGAGTGGAATGGATAAGAGATATTTATCGACAGATTTGTTGAAGAAAGTTGTTTCCTGGCGTGTGGCTTTCGGATCTAAAATAAGAGAATAAAAATCCGTATCCATCACAATTTTTTCGATTTCCTTTCCGGAATATCCCGAAGCATACAAACCGCCTACGATTGCTCCCATGCTGGTTCCGGCGATATAATCTACTTTTACTCCCAGAGAATCCAGTACTTTAAGGACACCTATATGAGAAAATCCTTTGGCTCCGCCACCTGCAAGCGAAAGTCCGATCCTGGGATTTTTAGGAATCACCAAATCTTTCTTTACCTGAGACTGGATCAAAAGTAATTGAAATACGAATAAAATGATCAGGAGCTTTCTCATAGGTTAATCTTTTACATAAATCCGTTTCACCCGGGGCGAAATGGAGGTTAATACTTCGTAGGTTATGGTTTTGCAGTATTCTGCGAATTCTTTTAAGCTTGGTTTTGCATTAAAAACGGTTACTGTATCTCCCTCCTTTACATTCGGGACATAGTCTACATTGATCATCATCATATCCATACAGATGCTTCCTACAATAGGAGCAAGGGTTTTGTTGATTCCCACACTTCCTACTTCATTTCCTATTAATCTTGGAATTCCATCTGCATAGCCCACCGGAATGGTTGCGATTTTTGTTTTATGGTCTGTTTTAAATCGTCGGCTGTAACCTACTGATTCCCCATTTTCTACCATTGAAATCTGCGAAATTACGGTTTTAAAACTTACAACAGATCTCAATTGTTTCTGTATTTCACTATTTGGTGATTCTCCTAGCATTCCAATCCCAATTCGAACCATATCATACTGATGATCGGTGTAGCCTGTAATTCCTGAAGAATTTAAAATATGACGGATAGGAGTATAGCCCAATTTTTCTATCAAATAATTTGAATTTTTTTCGAAAGCTTTTAATTGATTTAAAGTAAATTCTTTCTCAGTCGGTATATCTGAAGACGAAAGATGGCTGAAAATACTTTGAACTTTAAGGTTTTTATTTTCTAAAATCTGGCTGAGCTGATCCAGTTCATATTCCTTAAAACCCAGACGATGCATTCCTGTTTCCAGTTTAATGTGAATCGGATATTTTTTATCATAACCCGATTTTTGAACAGCCTGGTAAAACAAATCCAAAACCCTGAAACTGTAAATTTCCGGCTCCAGATTGTATTCAATCACGGTTTCATAGCTGTGCTGCTCAGGATTCATGACGACTATCGGAACGGTGATTCCTTTTTTACGAAGTTCTACGCCTTCATCCACGAAAGCAACTCCAAGATAATCGATATGATGGTGCTGTAAAAATTCTGAAATCTCATAACTTCCTAATCCATAAGAATTTGCCTTTACCATAGCCATCATTTTTGTGGTTGGTTTCAGCAAAGATTTATGATAGTTGATATTATGAAGAATGGCATTTAAATTAATTTCTAAAACCGTATCATGTTTTCTCAGTTCGAGAATATCTTTAAGTTTTTCAATCTCAAATTTTCTTGCCCCTTTCAGCAAAATAATCTGATTTTCAAGTTCAGTAAGATGTTTATTATCAATTAATTCCTGAGTGTTGATAAAAGTAAAAGTTTTAGCTTTAAATAATTCACTGAATTTTGAAATTTCATGCCCGATCAGGAAAACAGAATCAAATTTTTGTTCGTTCACCAACTCAGAAACTTCTTCGTATAATTCTTTTGAATTTGAATTTACTCCGACAATATCCGTTAAAACCAAAGACTTTCTCGGTTTTTTATATTCATTGAGAAATTGCAGAGCAGTTTTTAAAGAATCAAGATCAAGATTGAAAGAATCGTTGATGATAATATTATTCTTAATTCCTTCAATGGCCTCAAGCCTCATTTCCACAGTCTTCAGAGCATTGATTTTTTCTACGATCTTTTGATTTTCGATATTCAGCTCTTTTAAGACTGTTACAAGTGCCAAAGCATTGGTTAGTGTCGCTTCATCCCTCTGATGAACAGGAAAAGAGATTTCTTCACCGAAATACTGTACAACAATATTTTCATCTTTGGAAATATTGCTTTTAAAATAAACCTGATTATGTTCTTTAAAACCGTAAGAAATTAATTTTTTACTTGAATATAATTCCTTTATTTTATTATCAACCAATGAGTTGTCTCCATTGTAAATAACGACTTCAGAATCTTTGAAAAGCTTGAGTTTTTCATCAATAAGCTCTTCTTCCGATTTGAAATTAGCAAGATGAGCGGTTCCAATATGTGTCAGTAAACCGATCTGTGGATGGAAAATATACTCCAGTTTATCCATTTCTTCCGGCTTGGAAATCCCGACTTCAAAAATTCCCAGTTCATGAGAATCATTAATCTGAAGCAGGGAAAGCGGCAATCCGATTTGGGAATTGAAACTTTTCGGGCTTTTTACTGTGGGGAATTCATTCCAGAGACATTGGTACAGCCATTCTTTTAAAATGGTTTTTCCGTTGCTTCCTGTAATTCCGATGGATTTTAGATGCGAATTTTCGAAATGATATTTAGCTAATTGTTGAAGGAAATCCACGGAATTCTGAACAATAATCCAGGTAATATTTTCAAACTGAGGATATTCATGTTCGGAAACAATCACATTAATCCCCCTGTCGATCGCAGCTTCAATGAACTTTTCCCCGGAATTTTTATGAGTATTGATTGCAATAAACGCGGTGTTCTTGGTAGAATAAATAATCCTGCTATCAAAAGCTATGTTTTTGATAATTAAATTTTTATCTCCAATTATCTGTGCATTGGTGATATCTGCAATTTGATTTGTTGTATAGTTCATTGGTGCCCTTGCTGCTTTATTTTTTTAAGCGAAATTGCAAAAAAGCAAAACGCATCAAGCGGAAGCTTAAAAAAATTTGCAGTTTCACAATTTTGCCTCTTGCCTTTTAGCTAATTTACTTATTTTTCTTCTTCAAAAGTACTTCATCAATAAAAACGCGCCGGCTTACTGCTTCATAACTTTCCGTTTCCCCAAGTTCCACGAGATTATCTCCATTTGAAATCCTCATAGAATAATTAGCCAGATTACCCGTTCTTTTGCAAATAGCGTGCACTTTTGTCACATATTCTGCAGTAGCCATCAGATTCGGCATCGGTCCGAAAGGACGGCCTAAAAAATCCATGTCCAGACCTGCGATAACGACTCTTACCCCACTATTTGCCAATTGATTAGCTACATCTACAATGCCCTGATCGAAAAACTGTGCTTCATCAATCCCTACAACATCACAATTGGAGGCCAGCAAAAGAATTTCGTTGGGATTTTCCACCGGTGTACTTCGGATTTTATTCTGATTATGAGAAATAACATCCTCTTCCGAATAACGTGTATCCAGTTTAGGTTTAAAAATCTCCACATTCTGCCCCGCCATTTCTGCTCTGCGTAGTCTTCGGATCAACTCTTCAGTTTTTCCGGAAAACATAGAGCCACAAATAACTTCCATCCAACCACTTTGTTTGGAATGATTAATTGTATTTTCTAAAAACATTTGTTAAATTAGCCGTATATTTTTAAGATCAAAAGTAAGCAATTTTAACAAGATTCTTATATGCAGAACATCCAAGATTTAAAGGAAAAGATTTTTTTTGAATCCAAGAATATCATCGCTATTCTGGACAAAATAAGCAATGTAGACGAGTTACTTTCCAAGCAAGATCTTGTGGATGAGCTTGCTAACAGGATATCGTTCTTACGTTTGCTGGAAAAAAATATAGAGTATTTCGGGAATAAAAATCCGCAAAATCCGGAAAATGACGAAAAATTTTCAGCAATCATCAATACTGCCGAAAATGAAGATTTGAGTGATGAAGTGACGGAGGAAGAAGCGATTTTCAATAATGAATTAAACGAAATCAACGAAAACGAATCCTTCTCGAGTGATGTGACTGAAGAGGAAGCTATTTTCAACAATCAATTGAATGAAATTGTGGAAGGCGAATTTCATGAATCCATTGTAAATCTTGTTGAAGAGAATTCTAAGCCGGAAATTATTGAAACCCAGGATGAAAATCAGTTAAATGATGTAACTGAAGAAGAGGCCATTTTCAATAATCAGCTGAATGAAATTGATAATGATGAAGCATCCGACTACAGCGGAAATGCCTTAAATTTTGTAGATGAAGAAAGAATTTTAGCAGATTCCGAGCCGGAAAATGATGATGATATCCATGAAGAAATGTTCAATGACAAAACGACGGAGGAAGAAGCTATTTTTAATAATCAACTGAACGAAATTGATGAATTTGAAAATGAAGTTTCGGATAATGAAGGAGATGTTTTGAATGATTTTGATGAAGAGGAAATAATTCAGGATAATTTTGAATCTACGGTTAAAAACGATGAAATTCTTGAAGTTACAGAAACGATTCCAAGTATTTTTGACACTGAAATTTTAGAATATGAAGAAGAAATTTTAGTGGAGGAAAACGAAGAACAGTTTGTAGTCTCCAATGTAGCGATTGAACAGGGAGAAATGGCTACAGATACTTCCAATGTCGATCATATTGTAAGCGAAATCAAAAATGAATCTGCAATAGAAGAAAAGCGGGAGCAGTCGATTCTTGCTGAAATTAATGACAGAAGAAAAATTGTAGAAATAGATAAGCCTCAGGTAGAAAAAGAAATACATCCTTCTGATGAAAGCTTCGAAAATCTGGAAGAATATCATCAGGAGAAAAAAATAAGACTAGCCAACATTAAAGGATTAAAAGCGGTACAGACTCTTTTTGACGATGATCCTCTGGAAAGAGGACTGCCAGAAGAAAAAGCTGCTGTACCTGTGGCAAAAGAAGATACAGGAAGCATCCTTAAAACCAATATTCCGACCGATTTTATGGAAGCGGAAAAGCCAAAGCCTCAGTTTAAACTTGATTTAAATGACAGAATCGCTTTTACAAAAACATTATTCGGAGGAAGCCAGTCTGAACTGAATGAAGTGGTTGCTAATCTTAACAGTTTCAGAACATTGGAAGAAGCAAAAGAATATCTGAGCGATCTTTATTACCAGAAAAAATGGAGTAAAGTAGACGAGTATGCCCAGAGACTTTGGATATTGGTAGAAAATAAATTCTTATAAATTACATTTTGAGCGGAATCCTTTATTTTGTTCCTACACCGATCGGGAACTTGGAAGATATGACTTTCAGAGCGGTAAATGTGCTGAAAGAAGTTGATTATATTTTATGCGAAGACACCAGAACTTCCGGAATTCTTCTGAAGCATTTCGAGATTTCAAAGCCTTTAAAATCCTATCATCTGCATAATGAGCACCAGACCACGGAAAAGGTGATTACAGATCTTAAAAGCGGGCAAAATATTGCCATTATTACCGATGCAGGAACGCCGGGAATTTCAGATCCCGGGTATTTGCTGGGAAAAGCGGGTGCAGACAACAATATTGATATGATCTGTTTACCGGGAGCAACGGCTTTTGTACCTGCTCTGGTGGTTTCAGGATTGCCGAATAACGAATTTCTTTTTGCAGGATTTTTACCTCAGAAAAAAGGAAGACAAACCAAGCTGAAACAGTTGGCGGAAGAGAAAAAAACTATTGTTTTATATGAAAGCCCGCATAAAATTAATACCACTTTGGAACAGATCAAAGAATTTTTTGGGGAAGAAACCAAAGTAAGCCTGAGCAGGGAAATTTCAAAGAAATTTGAGGAAACAAAACGTGGGACGATCAATGAATTAATCGAATTCTCAAAAAGCAAAACTTTAAAAGGTGAGATTGTGCTCATCGTAAATAATTCTATTTAATTGAAAAAATTAATTTTCGTGCTGTTTTCGTCTGTTTGCCTTGGACAGACCGATCAGTACAAACAGATACTTTTAACTAAAAAACTGGGCAAAGAGGTACGTTCTTATTCTAAAGGTTACGGAATGATTACCGACCCCAAAACCGGAAAATCCGGAATTGTAGATTCTTTAGGCAATATTACTTTTGATTATCCTTTTAAAAGTGAAATTTCTCATCTTTGGAAGGATCGATTTATTTTGAAGGTTAAAACCGGAAATTCCAATGCAAAAACGGCTTTAATTGACGAAAAAGGAAATCAGTTGATTCCTTTGGATAATTTTAAGTTCAGAACGTGGGAAAATAAAGACAGAATGATCTATTCCAGACAGGGAAAAGACTGTGTTTATGACTTCAATGGGAAACAGATTATTCCTTTTTCGGATAAAATAGAATTCGGCAGCGAGAATAGATTTTTCGTTAAAAACAACAATATCTGGCTTATTTATGACTTTGACGGAAAACAGGTTTCTGACAGGCAATTCAGTGAAGATCTTCGTTTTTACAAGGGCAGAGCATACATTTCAAAAGGTGAAAAATCGGGTGAAGTTATTGATAACAACGGGAAAACATTAAGCTTAATTTCCAATCACAACATTGATAATATTAACGCTTTTCCTTATCTCGTTACTTTGGATATATCCAAAAACAGATACGGAATTGTAGACGAAAAAGAAAACGTGATCACCGATGAAATCTATGAACAGGCTTTTGTGGGAAGAGAATATATTTACCTTACCAAAGATGATAAAGTAAGCATTTTTTCTAAGAAGGAAGGGAAGGTGTATAGTCTTGATTATCATTATGTAAACCCTATATTTAATGGCTTATTCAAGACTTCGCAGGATCAGACCAATCCTAAAGCGGCAGTGATTCGTCTGAATGGAGAAATTGTTTTTCCTAAAGAATACGACAGGATAGAGGGGTTGAATATCGCAGGGGAAAAATACCTGTATCTGAGGAAAGATGATATCGAAACTCTTCTGGATAAAAATTTAAAAAGTGTTTTAAACGACGGCTACGAGATTGAAAAAATATTTCCTAACGCATTGATTTTAAGCAAGGACGGAGTTTATTATTCATTTTCACCAAAAAATAATACCTACAAAGAATTGAAAGGATTTAAAGAAATGAAACCTTTCGAGCTGTACCCCATGTTGATAGGCAAAAACATCGATAATTTCTACGGAATTCTAGATGAAGAGGGAAATGAAGTGGTTCCTTTTATCTATGATGATATCGAAACTTTCCTCGGAGCAAACGAATTTGTCGTGAAAAAAGACAATAAATTTGGCGTTACCAATCATAAAAACGAACCGCTGACTGAAGTTGTTTTTGATAAATACGTTCAGGACAAAAAAGGAATAAAACTCATCAAAGGAAAAGAAACGGAATTCATCTATTTTACAGAACAAAAAGAAAGAAATTTCATCGATTAAGATCTTCCGGGATTCTTAATATGACAAAAAACAGCAATAAATTTTTACTAAAAATGTGATTTAAAATGTATTGAATAACATTTTATAATATCTTTGCGCACTGTTTAATTTCAAATAAATTTAAATATATTATATTAGCCAACTTTCAAAAGGCTAATAAGTTATAAAGAAAATAATTGTCATAAATATGAAACTATTAGAAGGAAAAGTAGCGGTAATTACGGGAGCTACAAGAGGAATCGGAAAAGGTATTGCTGAAATGTACGCTCAACACGGAGCTAAAATAGCATTTACTTATGCCGGCTCTGTAGACAAAGCGAAGGAATTAGAAGCTGCTTTAAGTTCTGTAACTCAAATTAAAGGTTACCAATCTGATGCATCGGATTTTGATGCGGCTCAAAAATTAATTGATGATGTTATTGATGTGTTTGGCCAGATCGATATTCTGATCAATAATGCAGGGTTCACGAAGGATAATTTGCTGTTGAGAATGTCTAAAGAAGATTGGGATAGAGTAATTAAAGTAAATCTGGATTCAGTATTCAACCTTACAAAAGCAGTTATTAAACCAATGATGAAGGCAAAATCAGGGTCTATCATCAATATGACTTCCGTAGTAGGAATAAGCGGAAATGCAGGACAGGCAAACTATGCGGCTTCTAAAGCTGGTGTAATTGGTTTTACTAAGTCTGTTGCGCTTGAACTAGGCTCAAGAAACATCCGTTGCAACGCGATCGCTCCGGGATTCATCCAGACAGAGATGACAGATGCTTTAGATGACAAAGCAAAAGAAAAATGGAACGAAGCTATTCCTATGAAAAAATTAGGACAAACAAAGGATATTGCTAATGCCTGTGTATTCTTAGGAAGTGAGATGTCTTCTTACGTTACGGGACAGACATTAAATGTTGACGGCGGATTGCTGACATAAAAAATATGAAATTAGCAAAGAATATTCTCGTATTCTTGTCGATTTTATTATATATCGGTCTGATTTACATTGCTTTTTTTAATGTATATCAGACCGATGATTATATCTATTCCTATGGTACTAAGAAGTTGGGTATTATAGGAAACAGTTTAGATTTTTATAAAAATTGGGGTGGAAGATATTTTGGATACACTATTAATACACTCAACCCGATCTCTAATGACCCGGAAAATATTTTACCAAAACTATATCCTGTCTTACTGTTTTCCGCGTTTATTGGTATTTCCGCGTTGAATTTTAAACAATATTTTAAATATTCTTTATCAGAAGTATTATTAAAAGGGTTTTTCTTATTTTTTTTCTACACCATTATTTTAGTTAGTCTTCCTGAACATTTTTATTGGGTTACAGGATCCAACATCTATTTTCTTCCCATAATTTTATCGGGAATTTTACTGTATTCGTATGGGAAATTTCAAGAATCCGGAAGGAAAATATGGTTCTTTTTAAGTGCTATATGGGTAGCGATTATTATGGGATCGAACGAAATATTAGCCTTACTGCTTTTGGGAGTTTTAATTGTTTTAAATTTTCAAATTAAATCAAAAGAAAACAGAATCTTATTAATTGTTGGTTTAATGGGTATTTTGGTGAGTTTTCTGGCGCCCGGAAATTTCAAAAGACTCGCCGATTCCACAGATATTTTTTACATCAAATGGCTGAAAAGGGTGGGAATATTTGGAGCTAATTCAATCTATATTTCCTTTAAAATAATCTTAATTTTGCCACTTTTCATTACCATTTTCGGAAAAGAATTGAAAAGAATTGCTGAAAAAACAAGCTTTAAAAGAGCATCTCTGATCTGGCTGATATCTTTTCTCCCATTGCTTTTTACCGGATACATTCTGAATACGATCGGAAGGCAGTTTGAGAATATTATTTTCTTCTATCTTCTTACTTTTTCGGTTGTGATGATGTTTGCATTTGAAAAAATCAGGAAATTCTGGTGGATAAGTATCTTTATCGTTTTCTTGCCTGAAACCAATATTTTCCCTGAGAAATATGCGAATTTCAATATTGATTTTAATGTGAATAATATTTTTAAAGAAATCTTTTTTACAGATCTGAAAAAATATGATCAGGAAATAGAAACCCGCATTTATTCCATTAAAAATTCAAAAAAAGATTCTTTAATTCTAGACAAAATAAAAACTGTTCCTAAAGTCCTGTATTTTGACGAAATGTCGTCCGTAAATGAGGAAGAAAAGTATGTAAACAACCAGCTGCAAAAGTATTTTGATAAGAAATATATCAGAACGAAATAAAATGTCCTGCGGCAGTTTACTTTTATTCTTTAGCTAAAATTTTGTCATAAATGACCTTCACCTGAAGATCCCCAAATCCAAAAATACCCAATTCATTACGGAATTTTTCAAAGATCTCATTAAAATCTGTTGTTCCTTTTTCCATTAAATTTTTAATGAAAGCTTCAGGATCTGTAGAAAGATAAGCATTAATAACTTCCTTTAAGAAAGGGAAGCAATCCGATTGATTGTCAGAAAGTTTTTTAAACAATTCGGCATCATTATTTCGATAGGCTTTCCAAAAATCGATCGCCAATTCAATATCTTTTTCCTGAAGTAAAACTCTGGATTGTAAAGACTCTTCCAAATCCGAATTTTTAGAAATTGAGAAGCCTTTCCAGTGATCTTCTTTTTCTGTTTTAGGAAGTATCCTGTAGATTTTAATGTTTTTATTTTGAAGTAAAGAAATACAAAAGCACATATTGACAAGGCAAAACAAATCGTCTTCAAACCAAAGATTAACTTTAGAATGATCAGGAATGCACATTATTTTTTCAAATTCCGAAACAACTTTATTGTAATAGCTTTTCGGAGAAGCTTTATAATCTTTTGCAATAAATTCAGATCTTATTTTCCAGAAATCTTCCAGATTTTCAGCGAATAAAGGGCCTGTAACTAAAGCTTCCCTACAAATAATCATCTCGCCTTCGACCGAAGTTTCCTTCAATTGATCGGCGAGATAATCACCGTTTGTTATGTTAAATATTGTATTCAATTGTTAATCTTTAAATACTTGATTTTCTTGTTCCTGAACCCTGATAAAAGTTGTTCTTTTTGACAATTCTTTCAATTTTGAAGCTCCCACATACGTGCAGGTCGAACGAACGCCTCCCAATATATCTTTCACTGTTTCCGAAACCGGGCCTTTGTAAGCGACCTTCACTGTTTTTCCCTCCGAAGCTCTGTACTCTGCGACTCCCCCGGAATGTTTATCCATTGCTGTTTTGGAACTCATACCGTAGAATAAGCGGAATTTTTTGCCGTTTTCTTCAATTATTTCTCCGTGTCCTGCAAACATTCCGCCCAACATTACAAAGTCTGCTCCGCCGCCAAAAGCCTTGGCTACATCTCCCGGAACTTTACATCCGCCATCTGCAATGATATGGCCGCCCAAACCATGTGCAGCATCTGAACATTCTATGATTGCAGAAAGCTGTGGATAGCCGACACCGGTTTTTACACGGGTAGTACATACAGATCCCGGTCCTATCCCTACTTTTATGATATCTGCACCCACCAAAAGAAGTTCTTCTACCATTTCACCGGTCACAACATTGCCGGCTATGATAATTTTATCCGGGAAATTGGCTCTTGCTTTCTTTACAAAACCCACAAAATGCTCAGAATAGCCATTGGCTACATCAATGCAGAGAAACTCGATTTTTGGATGCTTTTCGAGGATTGTTTTTATTTTTTCTTCATCTGCCTTTCCGGTTCCGGTGCTTAAAGCGATATATTGATGAATGCTCTCGGGCTGACTGTTTAAAAAATCTGTCCATTCTTCGGGAGTGTAATGTTTATGAATAGCTGTAATGATTTTTTCTTTTGCCAGTTCCACGGCCATTTCAAAGGTT
>CBFGVN010000006.1:0-29016 GCA_965651845.1 uncultured Chryseobacterium sp.
ATGGAATGTATGATTATGGTGCGAGGATTTATATGCCGGACTTAGGTAGATGGGGAACTATGGACGGAAAAGGTGAATTATACCTGAGTAAATCTCCATACAGTTATGCAAACAATACACCAGTCAATGCAATTGATCCTGATGGTAATTTAGTGATCTTTATTAACGGACAACATGGAGGTTCGGGAGGTTCACCTGAATATTGGCAGGGAAGATTTAGGGGGTATATGATGGTTGCAGGAGGACAACCAATGCCAATGTATGATAGATTCGATGTTTCTGTAAGCAAACAGTTAGGAGATTATAACCGCAAATATGTTGATGGTGCAATGGGAGGATGGAAAAATACACTTTTCGCCACCGAGAATGCAAACATCTCGGCTACGAATAGAATCAATTCTGGCTTTGATCAAGGTAAAAAAGATGCTGCTGAAATTATTAAAAATTTGGCAAGAGATGAAACAAATGCGGCTAGTGTAGAAACTATAAAAATTATCACTCATAGTATGGGAGGAGCCTATGGTAAAGGATATGTGAAAGCTTTAAAAGAATATATTACCACTCTTCCAAAAGAACAGCAAAAACAAATAAAAATTACTTTAGTTGCGGACTTTGATCCGTTTCAGGCAGGTAGTTTAAAAGCTGACTCAAATATTAAAACTCAACAATTTATCCACGAAGACAATGGTAATATTAAAGGTATGGGCTGGCTTGCAAATGAACAAGAGCAAGGAATGAGTGATAAAGACACGTATACAAATACTGAATCAAATACAGATCATTCAATTCTTACATTTTTTAATGATATTAGTAAATTACAAGAAGGCACATATCAATGGAATGGCTCTTCGTGGGTTTGCACAACTTGTAACCATTAAATATTAGAAAAATGAAAAAGAAAATAATCATTATTGTAATCCTTGTAGTCCTTGCAATCCTAGTATTGCTGTTCTTTTATTTACGATACATTTACGGATGGTATGAGTTTAAGTTTTATAAAGAAACTCCCAAAGAATATGTAAGCAATACTATGATAAATAAGGAGAAATATTCTTCAGATAGTGTGAATATTGTTTTTCAAATTCAAGACCTTGTAAAAAATCATCAAGAATCTTTTTACTCTAAAGAATATAATGAATCTACTCAAATAGTAGTAGATACTATTCTATACAGTCCGGATTATAAAAAAATTGCAGTTTTCATAATTGCAAAAAAACCTATTAACAAACAAAAAATGTATAACAAAAATTACAAATGGCACTATGATGCAACTTGTTATCTTGGAATAAAAGAACAAGACTTTTTTTTGTTAAATTGGATTGGTCCAAATTATACTAATTCATATGATGTTGAAAGTATATCAAAAAAAATAAGAAATTACTATTTTAAACAAAGATCATCAAGTACTAATAACAGTGATGACAAATACAATATTGATGATATTAGATATTGGAAAGATAATAAGGATTGGCAAAAAATGGAAAATAACAGAAAATTGCAAAAGGATTTTGAAGAACAAAAATTAAAAAATCCTGAAAATGTATATGAGCCCAAATAAGCTGTAAATTTTACTTAGAAATAATAAAAAACCAACTCAAATGAGTTGGTTTTTATTAAATATTTTTAGACTAAATCAAATTCTTTGAACACGAAAATCCTACTCCTTAATCAACTGCTCAAAAGAAGTCGATCCATCTTTCAATGTAATTTCAAAATAATAATTTCCGGATTTCAGATCAGAAACATTGATTTCATTTCCATTCAATTTTACTGATCTTACTTTTCTTCCGGTTGGCTCAAAAATATCAACTAATTTAATTTTATCAGCATTTTTGAAACTCACCGTTTCTTTGGCAGGGTTAGGGTAAAGAACTACTTTTTTACTTTCAAGAGCTAAATCGTTTGTTCCCAAAACTCCGGCCATATTCAATGTGGCGTATCCTCTGTTTGATGGAGTATGATTACTTAAGGACAAAGTATTATTACCTTTTGCAAAGAAAATTCCGAAAGGTCCTGCAGTATTTGGCAGTGCTGTATCTTCTGCCCCACCTGTCAAACTTCTTGTAGCAACTACAGTTCTGGTTCCGGCGCTAGTTGTATTAGACGTTACATTCCAGTCTTGGGATGCATCTGCAGATGGTGCATTACCAATTCCATTAAAAGTATAATCTCTATTAGCAGTAGCATTATAAATAAATCCGTCTGCACCCGTTGCCATTCCGCTGCTTCCGAATCCAATTCCCATAAATGAATTATCGGGTCCAGTTAATGTTATTGTAGCATCAGTTGGTGTTGTCACCAACTTTACAGTCATTCCAGTTGATCCCAGGTTTACTGTTCCCGATGAGAAAAACTGAGCTCCCAAAGAAGTTGCAAGAGCCATTGATAATGTTAGTAAAACTTTTTTCATATGTTAATTTTTAAGTAGGTTAATGATTTCTTTATTATTTGTTTGTAATGCATATTCAAAAGGGGTCATTCCTTGAGAATCTTTTATGGTTTTATCAGCTTTGTATTTTAGTAATAATTCGATTAGTTCTTTATTACCAAATTTTACAGCCCAGAATAATGGAGTAGATCCAGTAGCATCCGTGAGATTCGGATTCGCATTTTTCTTTAGAATATACTCTACCAAATCCTTATTATACTTCACCGAAAGCCCTGCCAACGCAGTTCCTTCCTGGCTTTTATAATTAATATCTTTCACATTTTCTATCAAAAACTTAGCCACTTCCACGTTGCCTCTATAGCATGCCAGAATCAGCGGCGAGAAGCCCTGGTCATTGGTTTGATTAATAATATCCGGGTTCTGTTTCATCAGCTCTTTCACTTCAGTGACAGTCCCGGTTCTTGCAATATCAAAAATTGATTTTGTCTTTTCCTGAGCAGAAACAAATCCAAAACTCAGAAAAAGACTCATCATTATAATCAGATTTTTCATTGTTTTAAAAGGACATAATTATATTGAACATTTACACTTTCCGCGATCTTTTTGGTAACCATTTTAGGAATCGTTACTTTGTGATCTGCAGGTCTTGCAACAAATCCTCCGGCCATATAGATTTTTCCGTCTTTAGCATAGATCGTTGCTGTTGAAGTATACGCTTTTTCAACACCGTGAAAATTCAGAGTTCCCTGAACCGTATATTTCTGAGGAGTTGCAGAAAGTTTGTTTTTATCAAAATTCACAACTTTGCCCGTAAAAGTCGTTTTAGGATATTTTGCAGTCTCAGCATAACTTTCGTTGAAGTGCTCTTCCATTAATTTTGTTTTAAAATGGAAATTTTTAACTACAGAAACCGAAGCAAAATCCCCGGTATCAGCATTAATGACAGCCACATTGTTGTCATCCTGCGCATACACATCTTCAAATAAAGGTACAGATGCTTCGAACGTTACTTTCCCTGTTTTAGACATATATTTTTGAGCTAAAGCAAGATTGGTAAAAAGCAACGAAACAATGAGTAATACTAGCTTTTTCATATTAATTCTTTTTAATTTTCGACAAGCCCTTCGGCTTTCCATTTGGTGAAAATATTGATTTGTGATGGCGACAGACTTCCACCCTGAGGCATTTTTAGAGGATCTCCATTGGGTCTTCCTATTCTGTCTAAGATGTTATCTATGTTATTTTTTACCTGATCATAGTTCGTTAAGGCTTGCGCCCCCGGTGAATGACAACCAATACAATTGGCTTCAATAATAGGTTTCACATCTTTGGTATACGTTACCTGCGCTACAATAGGAGTATTGTCTGAGATCTCTTCATAGGTTCTGCTTTCACAAGCAATGAATAGAACTGCCGATGAAAATATGTACATTATCTTTTTCATATTAAAAAACTCTATAAAGATTAAACCCAAAGAAAATCTGTCCTTTTTCCCATCTTCCGGTAGCGTTCGTAAGATAGCCAATGTCTGAATTGAGCTGGGAATTGGTAAATAAAAGCTGGAAAACATGTCCCCCGGTTTCTATATCCATCCCTAAAGATAAAGGATTTTTATAAAAACTGTGATTGTCGAAATTCACAAAATATTCCGCGTTGATGGAAATTCTTTTAGAGATTTTATAACGCCCTCCCAAACCTGTCAGAAATTGGTTTTTATCCTCAATTGTAGGCTCATAAAGATTTTTGTGAACATAAGATGGGCTTAACTGCAAAGAAAATTTATCGCTGAATCTCCTTGAAATTAACGCCTGAGTAAGGTAAGAAAGTCTGTCCCCAAACTGTAAATGCGGATAATTGTCTTTGCTAAGGTCTGTATTCACAGCCAAAACATTGTATCCGACGATATCAACAGGGAAGTTTTCGCTTTGTTTCACCAATTTGTACTTGGCACCGCCTTCAAAAGTTTTCAGGTTGGTTTCTCTGGACAGGCTTAATGATAATCCGTCTGTAACGCCATAAATAACACCTAATTTCGTTGAGGCATCATCTAATCCGAAAAAATCTTTGAAACCTTTGCTTACATCACCAAAACGGTGTGCTACCACAATGTACCATTCATTTTTTGCAGTGAGTTTTGTAGACTGTCCCGTGACAATCTGCAACGCCTTAAAGGCAGGTTGGGAAGTTTCAGTGTTTGTTTTAATGGTGTCAATATCTTTCAGCAGATCTTCCTGTGCAAAGGTGAGACCTGAAGCAAACATCGACAAAAATAAGAGAGTTTTTGTCATACACATTTAATTATAATTATTACTCTAGCAAACTTAGAGACTTATGATTTCAAAATCGTGTGATAAAAGTCACCGACTAAATAGTTTTTATCAATCATTATTTTAAAATCTTTAAAACATTTTTTATTAGCCTTGTCTAACATTTTCATTTACAGGTATTTTTATCCCTTCTTTTGTTTGAATAAGCTCACCTTCATTTTCTACTTTTTTTAAAACCCTGCTTACAACTTCCCTGGAAGTTCCCAGATTACTGGCAATTTCTCGATGTGTGAGCTTAATAGGGTTGTTTCCTGTAATTAAAATCTGCTGTTTGATGTAGTTGATCACTCTTTTGTCGAGCCTGTGAAAAACGGCATCATTTACCATATTCATGATATCAGAGAATCTTTTATCATATTCATTGTAAAAAAGTTTATTGATCTCAGGAAATTTGATCAGCCACTCGTGCACCACGGAAACCGGGATCAGCAATACTTCAGAATCTTCTTCCGCCACTGCATAAACCCTGCTTATGCAATCTGTAAAAATGGAGGAAAAGGTCATCAGACAGCTGTCATTCATCCTTATGTAGTAATAAATGAGCTCTCTCCCGTCGTTCAAAGTAAAAACTTTAATCGAACCTTTGATCAAAAAAGGAACAAATTTGTTCTTCTGCCCTTCTCTTATAATTTCAGTTTTCGCCTTAATATCAGTAATCACAGCATGTTTATTGAGCTCTTTTGAAAAATCTTCACCCAAAAAACCGAATTTATTAAGAATAAATTGATTATTTATCATATCCGTTATATCATATCTATAAACAAATATATAAAATTGAGGAATTGATATACCATATTTTTTTATTTATTAAAATTATTTAATGATATAAAGGATATTGATGAATGAAATATAAAATATACTGACCACCCCGACAAAAATTCTTTCTGAATTTCGCTCCAGAAGAGGGGAATTTTCACCTTACTGATTTTACGTTAGTCTGCTATTTAATTTAAGGCACAAAAAAAATGCCCCAACCGAAGTTGAGGCATTCATTATTTATGATTAAGAAAAATCTTAAGCGTTTACGTTGTTTCCTCCTAATACGAAAGGCTCAACTTCTTTGATTTCTCCGAATTGTTGCTCATAGTTAGCAATGTTTTGTTGAAGAGCAGAAAGTACTCTTTTAGCGTGAAGTGGAGCAAGGATAACTCTTGATCTTACTTTAGCTTGTTGTACACCCGGCATTAATTGGATGAAATCTACTACGAATTCAGATGGAGAGTGGTTTACCAAAGCCAAGTTTGCATAGATACCAGCAGCTACCATTTCGTTTAATTCGATGTTGATGTTTCCGTCTTGTGGATTTTGATTGTTGTCCATTTTATTGTTTAAAGTTTTAAGTTCAGTGTTCAAAGTTAAGGAAAAAGTTGATAAACCTTAAGCCTTATACTTTGAACCTTGAACAAATTTATATTAATTTTAGTTAAGATCTTCGAATTCTTTCTTAGAACCTACGATCACATTCTGATATTCTTTAAGACCAGTACCTGCAGGAATTCTGTGTCCTACAATTACGTTTTCTTTAAGACCGTTCAATTCGTCTACTTTACCAGCAACTGCAGCTTCATTAAGAACCTTCGTTGTTTCCTGGAATGATGCAGCAGACATGAACGATTTAGTTTGAAGAGCTGCTCTTGTAATACCTTGAAGTACAGGCGTTGCTGTAGCCGGTAAAGCTTCTCTTACTTCCACTAAAGCTTGGTCTTCACGCTTCAACTTAGAGTTTTCATCTCTCAGTTCTCTTGCCGTAATCATCTGACCTGGCTTGAAGATCTTAGAATCTCCAGCCTCAACAACTACTTTAAGACCGAATACTCTGTTGTTTTCTTCCAAGAAATCATACTTGTGCTCAAGAGCTCCTTCAAGGAATTGAGTATCACCTCCATCAACGATAGATACTTTCGTCATCATCTGTCTTACAATGATTTCGAAGTGCTTGTCATCGATTTTCACCCCTTGCAGACGGTAAACTTCCTGAATTTCGTTTACTAAATATTCCTGAACAGCAGTTGGACCTTTAATTCTTAAGATATCTTCCGGTGTGATAGAACCGTCAGAAAGCGGTGCTCCCGCTCTTACGAAGTCATTCTCCTGAACTAGAATCTGGTTTGATAATTTAACTAAATAAATTTTTCTTTCACCAGTTTTAGCTTCTACGATAAGTTCTCTGTTACCTCTCTTGATTTTTCCGTAAGAAACTACCCCATCGATTTCTGTAACAACCGCCGGGTTTGAAGGGTTTCTTGCTTCGAATAATTCGGTAACTCTCGGAAGACCTCCGGTGATATCCCCTGCTTTTGCAGATTTTCTCGGGATTTTGATTAAGACTTTACCAGCCTTAATTTTTTCACCATCGTTTACCATTAAGTGGGCTCCTACCGGTAAGTTGTAAGCTTTTTGCTCAACACCTTTAGAATCTACCACCTTCAAAGTAGGTACGGCTTTCTTATTTCTAGATTCAGAGATTACTTTCTCTTCGAATCCTGTCTGTTCGTCAATTTCCAACTGGAATGAAATACCCTGGATGATATCCTCGTATTCTACCTTACCGGCAGTTTCTGCAATGATAACCGCGTTATACGGATCCCATCTACAGATAACATCACCTTTTTTCACTTTATCACCTGGTTTTACAGCTAATATAGATCCGTAAGGTACATTGGCAATCATCAATGGAGTTCTGGATTCGTTGTCGGCAACTAACCTGAATTCCGTAGAACGAGATACTACAACCTCAGCTGTATTTCCGTTTTCATCTTCAGAAGTAATGGTTCTTACCTCATCCATTTCAACGATACCATCTCTTCTTGCAACAATTGAAGGGTTTTCTGATACGTTTGATGCAGTACCCCCTTGGTGGAAGGTTCTCAACGTAAGCTGAGTTCCCGGCTCCCCAATTGACTGAGCTGCAATTACACCTACCGCTTCACCCATGTGGATGGTTTTACCTGTTGCTAAGTTTCTACCGTAACATTTTGCACAGATCCCTTTCTTAGCCTCACAAGTAAGTGGTGAACGAACTTCAACCGCTTCCAGCCCAGCTTCTTCGATTCTCTTGGCAAATGCTTCGTTGATTACCTGATCTGCTTCAATGATCAATTCATCACTTTCAGGATCATAGATATTATGAAGGGAAACTCTACCTAAGATTCTTTCAGAGATTTTTTCAACGATCTCGTCATTTTTCTTAAGGGCAGTAACTTCTGTACCTCTTAAAGTACCACAAGCATCCTCAGTAACGATAACGTCCTGAGCAACGTCTACCAATCTTCTCGTTAAGTAACCTGCATCGGCAGTCTTAAGAGCGGTATCCGCAAGACCTTTACGGGCACCGTGGGTAGAGATGAAGTACTCTAGGATCGAAAGACCTTCTTTAAAGTTTGCAACGATCGGGTTTTCGATAATCTCCGCACCGGTAGAACCAGCTTTCTGCGGTTTTGCCATCAAACCTCTCATCCCTGATAACTGACGGATCTGTTCCTTAGAACCCCTCGCTCCAGAGTCAAGCATCATATATACAGAGTTGAATCCACCTTGGTCAGACTTCATTCTGCTCATGATCATCTCAGTTAATCCTGCGTTGGTATTTGTCCAAACGTCAATTACCTGGTTATAACGTTCTGTGTCTGTAATAAGACCCATGTTATAGTTTGCTCTAATTTCGTCTACATTTTCTACAGCCTGAGCAATCATTTGCTTTTTCTCAACAGGAACCACAATATCTCCTAATGAGAAAGAAAGACCTCCTCTGAATGCGTTTGAATATCCTAAATCTTTCATTGCATCCAGGAACTTCACAGTTGTAGGGAAGTCTGTTTCAGCAAGGATCTTACCGATAACGTTTCTTAATGATTTCTTCGTAAGAAGCTCATTAATATATCCTACTTTCTTAGGTACAATCTGGTTAAATAGAATTCTACCTACAGAAGTTTCAATTAATCTTGTTACTAATTCCCCGTCTTCTTTTACAGGAAGTCTACATCTTACTTTAGCATTTAAAGAAACTCTACCTTCCGCATAAGCGATTTCCGCTTCTTCCGGAGAATAGAATGCCAAACCTTCACCTTTTACTTTATAATCTTCCGTAGAGCTTGCTTCTTTAGTCATGAAATAAAGACCAAGAACCATGTCCTGAGAAGGTACCGTAATCGGAGAACCGTTTGCTGGGTTTAAGATGTTCTGAGAACCTAACATTAATAACTGAGCTTCAAGGATCGCTTCAGGACCTAACGGTAAGTGTACCGCCATCTGGTCACCGTCGAAATCGGCGTTGAAGGCTGTTGTTACTAATGGGTGCAGCTGGATTGCCTTACCTTCGATCATCTTAGGTTGGAAAGCCTGAATACCCAATCTGTGAAGCGTAGGTGCTCTGTTCAACAGAACAGGGTGACCTTTCATCACATTTTCCAGGATATCATAAACTACCGGTTCTTTTCTATCAATAATTCTCTTTGCAGATTTTACTGTTTTTACAATACCTCTTTCAATTAGTTTTCTAATGATAAACGGTTTGTACAATTCCGCAGCCATATCTTTAGGGATACCGCACTCATGAAGCTGTAAGTTTGGACCTACAACAATTACCGAACGCGCAGAGTAATCTACCCTTTTACCCAATAAGTTCTGACGGAAACGACCTTGCTTACCTTTCAATGAATCAGAAAGTGATTTCAATGGTCTGTTTGATTCAGATTTTACTGCAGAAGATTTTCTTGTATTATCGAATAATGAATCTACTGATTCCTGAAGCATACGCTTCTCGTTTCTCAAGATTACTTCAGGAGCTTTGATCTCCAATAATCTCTTCAAACGGTTGTTTCTGATAATTACTCTTCTATAAAGGTCATTCAAATCGGAAGTTGCGAAACGTCCACCATCCAACGGAACCAATGGTCTTAGTTCTGGTGGTATAACAGGAAGTACACGCATGATCATCCACTCAGGCTTATTGATCATTCTTGTATTGGCACCTCTCAATGCTTCTACTACGTTCAATCTTTTTAAAGCCTCAGTTCTTCTTTGTTTTGAACCTTCATTGTGAGCTTTATGTCTTAAATCGAAAGACAATGCATCAAGATCAATTCTTTTTAATAGATCTTCCACAGCTTCAGCACCCATTCTGGCGATGAATTTGTTTGGATCAGAATCATCAAGATACTGGTTTTCAACAGGAAGAGTTTCCATGATATCCAAGTACTCTTCTTCTGTTAAGAACTCCATATGTTCAAAATCAGAACCGTCTAATTTTTTAGCAATACCTTGTTGAATCACCACATATCTTTCGTAATAGATGATCATATCTAATTTCTTAGAAGGAATTCCTAAAAGGTATCCGATTTTGTTTGGCAATGAACGGAAATACCAAATGTGCGCAATTGGAACTACAAGATTGATGTGCCCGATTCTCTCTCTTCTTACTTTTTTCTCAGTAACTTCTACTCCACAACGGTCACAAACGATCCCTTTGTAACGAATTCTCTTGTATTTTCCACAAGCACATTCGTAATCCTTTACAGGACCAAAGATTTTCTCACAGAACAACCCGTCTCTTTCAGGCTTGTGCGTTCTGTAGTTAATAGTTTCCGGCTTAAGAACCTCCCCTCTCGACTCCTGAAGAATCGATTCCGGTGAAGCTAAACCGATGGTTATTTTATTAAATCTACTTGATTTATTTTTATTTGACATAATTTTTTTGGTTTAAGGTTTAGTGTTTAAAGTTTCAGGTTATGTCCCTTTAAAATCAAAACCATTTAAATTAAATTTAGGCTAAAGCCAAATTGTCAATTTTATTTTTATGGACGGGCTAAAGCCCGCCGCTATTGAAACATTATTAATTCAAAAAATTAATAATTACTCCTCCAATCTTACGTCTAATCCAAGACCTTGTAACTCATGAAGTAATACATTGAATGATTCCGGGATACCTGGTTCAGGCATAGATTCACCTTTTGCAATGGCTTCGTAAGTTTTTGCTCTACCAATCACGTCATCCGACTTTACAGTAAGGATTTCTCTCAGGATATTCGATGCTCCGAATGCTTCAAGAGCCCAAACCTCCATCTCTCCGAATCTCTGACCTCCGAACTGAGCTTTACCTCCTAACGGCTGCTGAGTAATCAATGAGTAAGGACCAATAGAACGTGCGTGCATCTTATCATCAACCATGTGTCCTAGTTTCAGCATGTAGATAACACCTACCGTCGCAGGCTGAGTAAATCTTTCCCCGGTACCACCATCATAAAGGTGAGTGTTTCCGAATTTAGGAAGACCTGCTTTCTCTGTATACTCAGTGATCTGATCAAGGCTTGCTCCATCGAAAATTGGTGTGGCAAACGTCATCCCTAATTTCTGACCAGCCCATCCAAGAACTGTTTCATAAATCTGTCCGATGTTCATACGAGAAGGTACCCCAAGTGGATTCAATACGATATCTACCGGTGTTCCGTCTTCAAGGAATGGCATATCTTCTTCACGAACGATTCTCGAAACGATACCTTTGTTACCGTGACGCCCTGCCATTTTATCCCCTACATTCAGTTTACGTTTTTTAGCGATGTAAACTTTAGCCAGCTTCATGATACCTGCCGGAAGCTCGTCTCCGATTGAAATTGCAAATTTCTCACGGTTTTTAACCCCTTGAATATCGTTGTATCTGATTTTGTAATTGTGAATTAATTGTTTGATTAATTCGTTTTTATCGTTGTCAACAGTCCAGTCTGAACCACTAACGTTTACATAATCTTCAACTGAAGTCAGTAATTTATGAGTAAACTTCACACCTTTACCGATGATTTCTTCATCAAGGTCGTTTTTCACCCCTTGAGAAGTTTTACCGCTTACCAGTGTATTTAATTTTTCAATTAAAGTGTTTCTCAAATCATCAAACTTAGCCTTGTAAGTATTTTCAATCTCTTCAAGCTTAAGTTTTTCCTCAGTTCTTTTCTTTTTATCTTTAATATTTCTTGAGAACAATTTTTTGTCGATCACAACACCTCTTAATGATGAGTCAGCTTTCAATGAAGCATCTTTCACATCACCGGCTTTGTCACCGAAGATCGCTCTAAGAAGTTTTTCTTCCGGAGTCGGGTCAGATTCACCTTTTGGAGTGATTTTACCAATCATAATATCTCCAGGCTTCACTTCAGCACCGATTCTGATCATACCGTTCTCGTCAAGATCTTTAGTCGCTTCTTCAGAAACGTTAGGAATATCTGCTGTAAGCTCTTCCATACCTAATTTGGTATCACGAACCTCAAGAGAATATTCATCTACGTGAATTGAAGTAAACCAGTCTTCACGAACTACTTTTTCGTTGATTACGATCGCATCCTCGAAGTTGTATCCTTTCCAAGGCATGAAGGCAACCACTAAGTTTCTACCAAGAGCCAATTCTCCTTTTTCAGTAGCATAACCGTCGCAAAGTACCTGTCCTTTTTCCACTACATCACCTACTCTTACGTTTGGTCTTAGGGTAATGGTTGTACTCTGGTTGGTTTTTCTAAACTTAGTAAGGTTATATGTTTTAGTAGCAGACTCGAATTGTACTAAATCCTCGTCTTCGCTTCTTTCGTATTTAATAACGATTTTATCAGCATCTACGTACTCTACAGTACCAGTACCTTCAGCGTTAATTAAAATTCTTGAATCTCTTGCAACCTGCTGCTCAAGCCCTGTACCTACGATTGGAGCTTGCGGCTTCAATAGAGGAACTGCCTGACGCATCATGTTTGATCCCATCAATGCACGGTTCGCATCATCATGTTCCAAGAACGGAATTAATGAAGCTGAAATACCGGAGATCTGGTTTGGTGCAACGTCGATAAGGTCAACCTGTTGAGGCTCAACTACCGGGTAGTCACCATCCAATCTTGCAATAATTCTGTCTGTTTCGAACTCACCGTTGTCGCTCAATTCAACGTTTGCCTGAGCAATTACTTTAGCTTCTTCGTCTTCTGCATTTAAGTAGATAGGATCGGCAGTAAGATCAATCTTACCGTTTTCAACCTTTCTATATGGAGTTTCGATGAAACCTAAACTATTGATTTTAGCATAAATACCTAACGATGAAATCAAACCGATGTTTGGTCCTTCCGGAGTTTCAATCGGACAAATTCTTCCGTAGTGCGTATGGTGAACGTCTCGAACCTCGAAACCTGCTCTTTCTCTCGATAAACCACCAGGCCCTAGTGCAGAAAGTCTACGCTTGTGCGTAATTTCTGAAAGCGGGTTGGTTTGGTCCATGAACTGAGAAAGCTGGTTGGTACCAAAGAACGAGTTGATAACAGATGTTAACGTTTTAGCATTAACAAGATCAAGCGGAGTAAAGATTTCGTTATCTCTAACGTTCATTCTTTCCTTGATTGTTCTTGCAATTCTTGAAAGACCTACCCCGAACTGTCCTGCCAATTGCTCACCAACAGTTTTAATTCTTCTGTTTGATAAGTGGTCGATATCATCAACCTCAGCTTTAGAGTTTACCAATTCGATCAAGTGTCTTACGATAGCAATGATATCTTCTTTTGTAAGAACCTCAGTGGTAGTCGGGATATTAAGACCTAATTTTTTGTTCAATCTGTAACGTCCAACTTCACCAAGAGAATATCTTTGCTCGGAGAAGAATAATTTTTCAATAATTCCTCTTGCAGTTTCCTCATCTGGCGGATCTGCATTTCTTAACTGACGATAGATGTACTCTACTGCCTCTTTTTCAGAGTTGGTAGGGTCTTTTTGTAATGTATTCTGAATGATAGAGAACTCGTTGCTGTTTTCTTTGTGAATCAGGATAGATTTCACACCAGCATCAAGAATAAGATCTAAATGTTCTTTTTCAAGAATCGTTTCTCTATCTAAGATGATTTCGTTTCTTTCGATAGAAACTACCTCACCTGTATCTTCGTCTACGAAATCCTCGAACCAAGTGTTCAAAACTCTCGCAGCCAATGTTCTTCCTTCTACTTTTTTAAGGGCAGCTTTAGAAACTTTCACTTCTTCAGCAAGGTCGAAGATCTGAAGGATATCCTTATCAGACTCATAACCGATCGCTCTTAATAAAGTCGTTAATGGTAATTTTTTCTTACGGTCGATATACGCGTACATTACGCTGTTGATATCTGTCGTAAATTCCATCCAAGACCCTTTGAAAGGGATAATTCTTGAATAATACAATTTGGTTCCGTTTGCGTGGTAAGTCTGTCCGAAGAATACACCAGGTGAACGGTGAAGCTGTGTAACGATAACTCTCTCAGCACCATTGATGATGAAAGATCCACTAGGCGTCATGTAAGGAACCGGGCCTAAATATACATCCTGAACCACAGTCTGGAAATCTTCGTGCTCAGGGTCTGTACAATACAATTTAAGTCTTGCTTTCAGAGGAACTGAATAAGTTAAACCTCTTTCCACACACTCATCGATTGAATAACGTGGAGAATCTACCAGGTAATCTAAAAACTCTAATACAAACTGGTTTCTAGAATCCGTAATCGGGAAGTTTTCCTGAAAAGTCTTGTAAAGACCTTCATCTCTTCTGTCTTCAGGAAGCGTATCAAGCTGGAAAAACTCTTTAAAAGACTCGATCTGGATATCCAGGAAGTCAGGAGTGATGATTTTTCCTTTCGCTGATGAGAAATTAATTCTCGGTGTTCCCTTAGTTGTTACTGTTGTTTTACTCATAAAACTTTTAAGAAAGGGTTAAAAAATATTTTGTTTTTAAAAAAATATCAGAAAAAGAACAAGAAACAAGATAAAAGTAAAAAGGTAAAAGTGTTTTTGGCGCTCACGAAAGACCTGGCTCTTTTAACTTTGTACTTGGCTCCTTCTAACTGCAACACTGGTATATCTTTTCACAGCGTAATGCAAAATATTTTTATTACTTTTGAGGCAGAGATTTGCCATAATATCCATATACACGAAATCCCTTTCATTACTTTACATGAAAGAGCTGATTTTCAATATTTTATAGATTTACGTACAATTATTCGCGCCAAAAGAGAGGCAAAGATACAAAAATTTATTCACACTCACAAATTAAAACACTTCATTTTGAAGTAATTACGTTTCATCCCCATTCATCAGCCTTGTCAAGGTTTTGAACCTTGACAAGGCTTTATAAATAAAAAACCACCCTTGCGGGTGGTTCAGTAGAAACATTGCTTTTGAAAATTATTTCACGATAACCTTATATGACTTAACTGTCGTTTTCGTTTCTACTTTAATGATATACATACCTGTAGGCAGTGAAGATGTGCTGACTTCAGCATCTCCTGAGAATCTGCCGGATTTGATTAACTGTCCTTGAGCAGAGAACATCGTGTACGTTCCTTCTTCTCCTGATTTTATATTTAAGTTTTCTCCAGCTTTTACCGGATTCGGATATACTTTAATATCGTTAACAATCGATTTTACTTCTGATCCTGAAACTGATTTCGCCATTACTCCATTGCTTTTAGCAAAAGAAGCGTAAGGAGAAAGTGGTGAGCCCGGAGAACCTTTCTTAACAAGATCTGTATCTACAACCGCCTGAATACCATCCGCATCCGCATCATTGATTCTCGAAATGAACCCACCACCAAGATCATCCAGATTGTCTTTTCCGATGGCATAAAGGTCAAAATCAATATTATTAGATCTTAAATCGATAAAATCCGGTTTATCGTCTCCATCTGTATTTTTTAATGGATATTTCATGATTCCTGAATCCGGAGAAGTTTCCAGAATATCTGCAATTCCGTTATTTCCTGTAGGAACGTTTGCATCAATTACCCCATTATGATCCGTATCAATCTGATCGATCACAGAAGTCGGGATTCCGGATTCAAATAAATCTAAAATTCCATCATTATCAGAATCCAGATCAAGGTAAGTTGAAATTCCATCACCTAATTCTGCAACGACTAATTTATCACCATCCACATCATCATCTTCAAATTTTCCATTACCGTTAAGATCTTCCACTGCATCAGGAATTCCGTCATTATCGGCATCTCCATCGCAAGCATCAGCGATTCCGTCACCGTCTGCATCTAAAATAGGCGACTTGTCGTTGATTGTAGAACAGCCTTCCGCACAGTCAGGAATACCATTTCCATTATTATCGATACTATCATTTCCGTTCGGACATTTATCGTTACAGTTTGGCACTCCGTCCTGATCATCATCCAGCTGAACAAAAGCATTATAAATGTAATATTGCTGAGCCAGTGTAATTCCGATTCCGGGATTGATTTCAATTTTCATCCTGTCAAAAGGCTTTGTCGCAGTAAACCCAACATAAAACTGATTGGAAGCCGAAGTAATGAACTGCCCGCTGAATAATCCGCCGGCAGTTCGGGATTCTGTGGCTGTCGTGCCTTTATAGAAAGTAATGGTGATATGGTCTAAGGCGTTCACTGTGAACAAATTTGCACTTTTCGTCAATGTAAACCCAGCGAAAGTTCCTGCCGGATAATCTCCTGTGTTACTTTTTACCGTTAATCTTACTGTAGGAATCAAAAGATTAATAGGAGAAAAATTTACCGTTGAAAAGTTTGAAGTATTGGTATCTACTACATTTCCTGTATTGGTAATATTCGTTAATCCGAAAAGTGTTCCTGAAGCTCCTGTCCATGATGCACCCGGAACAATATCTCCTAATCTGGAAGTTCCTGAAGTCTGAATATATTCGTTGCAATCACAACCCTGAGGCTCTTCAAATGCGTAGAAAACTTTCAAGGCACCGAAGTTTACTCCAAGAGTCTGAGTGATTTTTAATCTAACTTCATTAAAAGGTTTAGTGGTTGTAAGAGAAATTTTTTGTTTGTTGGAACCAAATCTTAATACTTTAATATTAATCAGTCCTCCTCCATCAGATAAGTTTTTAGAATCTTGCAGCTGCCCGAATAAATAAGTTTCAATGGTAATGTTTTTCAAAAATTCTGCGCTTAATAATTTACCCTGATCATCAGGTTCAATTACAAATCCGGCTTTGTTTCCGGCTGGGTACACCTGGTTTTTATCTAAAACACCTACCGAATAAGATCCCAATAATCCGGCTGGTAAAACGATAGATCCGTAAGAGTTCTTATCTCCGTCTCCGATTTTTTCTCTGTCGTTCACATAAGAAAGCGGAGCCAGAAAACTGCTGCTTCCCGAAACATTTCCGTCTACACCGCTTCCGGCAATGATGTCGTCGCAGATTCCGTTATTTTCAACCGGAACTTTGTTCGGATCAAAGGCAAATGCATAGTAAACATTCAGGGCACTGAATACAGAAAGTACATTTACTTGATACAATCTTACTTCATCGAAAGCTTTAGATGTTTTAAAATGTAAGAAAATTCTTGTTTTTGTACCGCCGAAAGCCGGAACCGATAATAAAGTAGAGCTATTTGAAGTTTCCTGAAGAACTCCCGCTTTATATGTACTGATTCTTAAGTTACTCAAAAAGCTCGCCGTAATGACGCTTGTTCCTAAGTCTACATTAAAACCCGTAATAAAGCCTGCAGGATATGTTGTATTTGTATTTTTAACGGAGATCCCATTTCCGCTTACCAAAGTAGCAAAGCTACCCATACTTACGCTGTTATCCAGATTTGCATCTATAACAGGATTCATGCTGCCGTTGTAGCAGGCAAGACAAATTCCGCTGCCGTTGACAGGTTTTGCTTCCACACCCATCCCCCTAATCGGCGTGTACCCTTGTCCGAAAGCTTCTAACGACATTACTAACAGCATCAGCAAAGTCGTAATTTTTCCGAATAATTTTTTTGTCATTTTTAGTTTATTTAAATTAGTTTTTGTGTTGTTTTTTAAAGTTGCTGCCAAGCGTAAACTCCCGAAGAGATCTTACAGCCATAGAAGTTCCCTGTAGTTCCCGTTTTGCCATATACAATTGTACCTTCGTTGCTGGCGTTACAGTCTGTTGAAGTTGGAGGATTGGCTGTTGCCGGTTTTATTAAAATCCCTTTGCTTACCTCCAGATCAGGAATATTGGTAGAGCTTGGCGTCATATTAACTCCTACATCAGTAATTACTATTCCTATTGCTCCCTGCCCTGAAAAAGCATGCGCCGTATTGGCATAAACTGTCTGATTGGCGATGGTTGCATTAGCATTTAATCCAAATGCAATCGCTCCCGCTGCCCCTTTTGCTGTATTGGCATTCCCAAAGGCGTAATTATTCGTTGAAACATCATTTCCGGTTCCGAAAGCAAAACCTCCTGAATTAATATTAGAGTTGCCAACATTAATTCCACTTACATTTACACTTGAAGTTCCATTGTTATTTCCTAAAACCACTGTATTGGCTCCTGTTGCAAAGTTTGAATTACCAATAACTTTTGCCCCACTTAAAGCATTATTTCCTGATCCAACTGCAACTCCGGGAAAATTGGCAGCTTGGGCTGCTACTGTATTCTCTCTTCCTAAAGCTACGTTTGATGAAGTAGTGTTGGATAATGTATTATTCGATCCCCAGGTTATGGAAGCATATGGTGTTGAAGCATTGGAATTTCCCCCTCTCAAAGTTCCATTCACATCAAGGATTGCTTTTACAGAATTATTGGTAGCAATAACCAAATTCTGATTATCCGTTGTTCCTAAAAAGTTTCCGGATGAAATTGCAGTTCCCAGCGCTGCTGTAGTTGTAGTGGTACCAATACTTCCTGAATTTCCGGTAGTTCTCCAATCTGAAGACTGTGCAGGAGTCGATTGTATCCAAACAGCTCCGTCAAAATAGTAATATCCCGAAACCGTTACATTAACAGTCTGACCTGCCGGAGAAGTATCCGCGGCGGTCACATACACCAAAGCTCCCGTTTGAGCTGTTGTGTAGTTTTTTGCTCTTAGCTGATTTCCTGTAAGTCTTGGCGCTATGATCCCGTCAAGCTTAGCAATGTTAGTTGGAAATCCGACTACATCCAGGGTGGCTTGTCCTAAATTAGTATTAATACCAACTTGAGCGCTTACCAGAAGACTGGTAAAAGCCAGAGCCGTGAATCCGAATAATTTGTCTTTCATTTGCTTAATGATATTTGTTGTTTTTTTTGTTTTTTTGTCTTTTAGGGATAGGCAGAAGAATAAATGTTTCATTCTACCAAAAGAATGAACGAGATGAATCCGTTGAAAAACTTAGATTATTAATCCATTTGAAAATGCCTATGCAATTTCAGCAGCCTTTGATATTTTAATAAATTTATAGATGAAAGATTTTTACCTCCATAGGTAATCATTAAAAATAAGCTGCAGGATCGGCTGAAAGCATAGCCCCGAGAAAGAAAATAATTTGTACTCAATGTTGTGTCTTTTTTTCAATGCAAATATAGTGTAATTTTAATTAAATTATCATTTTATTAGTAAATAATTAAACAAACTTATAAAAACATAACTTTTAATTCATTAAAATAATAAATTTTTATTAAATTAATAAAAATAATTAATTATACATTATTAGATTTCAACAATATTTAAATACAGCTATAAAAAGATCATAATTATGGATGATATAAAAACAAAAAAAGCCTGAGCAAATTGCTCAGGCTTCATATTTGTAAGGTAATTGAATTATTTCAATTCTACTTCAGCACCAGCTTCTTCTAATTGCTTCTTAAGAGCTTCAGCTTCGTCTTTAGATACACCAGTCTTGATTGGAGCTGGAGCACCGTCTACGATATCTTTAGCTTCTTTAAGACCAGCACCAGTTAAATCTTTTACTAATTTAACGATAGCTAATTTAGAAGCACCTGCAGACTTAAGAATTACATCGAATTCAGTCTTTTCTTCAGCAGCTTCACCTGCACCAGGACCAGCCATAACAACTGCAGCAGCAGCTGGCTCAATTCCGTACTCATCCTTAAGGATAGCAGCTAATTCGTTTACGTCTTTTACTGTTAAGTTTACTAGCGTTTCAGCTAAATTTTTTAAATCTGACATTGTTGTAATGTTTTTGTTGATTATTTATTTAATTTTTTGAGTGTAATTATTCAGCAGCTGGCGTTTCGTCAGTGCTTTCTGCAGCAGGAGCTTCCGGAGCTTCAGCAGCAGGAGTTTCTTCCACAGCAGGTGCAGCTTCTTCAGCTTTAGCCTCTACTGTTTCAGGTTTGTTTTGAAGAGCAGAAACAACTCTTTGGATTGGAGACTGAAGTAATCCGATGATTTCACCGATCATTTCTTCTCTAGACTTGATGTTTGCCAACGCATCTAGGTTATTGTCGCCAACGTAGAAAGTTTCCTGAACAAAAGCAGACTTCAAAGCCGGTTTTTCTTCTTTCTTTCTGAACCCTTGAATTAATTTTGCAGGAGCGTTTGCAGTCTCAGAAATCATCAAAGCTGAGTTTCCTTTGAAAGACTGGAACATTTCAGAGTAATCTACTCCTTCCATTTGCTCCATTGCTTTTTGTAAAAGTGTATTTTTTACAACTTTTACTTTGATATTTTGTTTGAAAGCCTGTCTTCTGAATTCTGAAGATTTAGCGGCGTTCAATCCTTCCAGGTCTGCTACGTAAACTACTTTTGCATCCTGAAGCAAATCTTTGATCTCTTGTATTGCTACAACTTTTTGGTCTTTTGTCATTGTCTTAAGGATTTAATATTAGTTAACAGATTTAGTATCGATTGCAATACCCGGGCTCATTGTAGAAGACAAGTAGATACTTTTTACATACGTTCCTTTAGCAGCAGTCGGCTTCATTTTGATCAATGTCTGGATTAATTCCTGAGCATTTTCTCTCAATTTATCAGCATCGAAAGATACTTTACCGATACCAGCGTGGATAATTCCGTATTTGTCTACTTTGAAATCAATTTTACCAGACTTCACTTCAGCAACAGCTTTTCCTACTTCCATAGTTACCGTTCCTGACTTAGGGTTTGGCATTAAACCTCTTGGTCCTAAAACTCTACCTAAAGGTCCTAATTTACCCATTACAGCAGGCATTGTAACGATAACGTCAACATCTGTCCATCCGTTTTTGATTTTATCTAAATACTCGTCAAGACCTACATAGTCTGCACCAGCAGCTTTAGCTTCAGCTTCTTTATCCGGAGTTACAAGAGCTAATACTTTAACGTCTTTACCAGTACCGTGAGGAAGAGATACAACACCTCTTACCATTTGGTTTGCTTTTCTTGGATCTACACCTAATCTTACAGCGATATCTACAGAAGCATCAAACTTTGCAGTGTTTACCTCTTTTACAAGAGCAGAACCTTCTGCAAGGTTATAAATTCTACCTTTTTCTACTTTGCTTAAAGCTTCCTTTTGCTTTTTAGTTAATTTTGCCATTTCAATAAGTTTTAAGCGTTAGTTGGTTTAGTTCCTGTTACTCTTAATCCCATAGATCTTGCAGTACCCGCAACCATAGAAAGAGCTGAATCCATTGTAAAGCAGTTAAGGTCTGCCATTTTATCCTCAGCAATTTTCTTTACCTGATCCCAAGATACAGAACCTACTTTATTTCTGTTTGGTTCTCCGGAACCTCCTTTGATTTTAGCCGCATCCATAAGTTGGATTGCTGCAGGTGGAGTTTTAATAACGAATTCAAAAGATTTGTCTTCGTATACTGTAATTACTACAGGTAAAACTTGACCTGGCTTATCTTGGGTTCTCCCATTAAATTGCTTACAAAACTCCATGATGTTCACACCTGCAGAACCCAAAGCTGGACCTACTGGTGGAGAAGGGTTGGCAGCGCCACCTTTCACCTGAAGTTTTACCATTTTAAAGACTTTTTTAGCCATTGTTTGTTTTTTAAATTTGAATAATTAATGAGTTTGGAAGCATTATTATTCAGCAGGTTATCCATTCTCACCTTAGATAAACCTACTTTTCGGATTGCAAAAGTATAAAATATTTTTGAAATAGCAAACGGATACGCTTGATTTTTAGAAAGTTTTAGATTTTTTTTAAAATAAAAAAAACCTCCCCTATCTATAAGCAGATAAGGAAGGACACACATTTTGAAAAAAAATTGTAACCTACTATAAAATTTTATTAATAATTAACTTTGATGCTGTTCGGTCTATTTTAAGATCACTCAATGAACCCACCATATTACTGGTACCATAGGTAAGGAATTGTAGTGTTACTTTTTGTCCGGCTTTCAACCATAAAGTAGAATTTGTTACCAAAAAAGATAAACTGGCATTCATCCCGGCATTTTTAGTTAACATATAAATTACAATATGATAATTAGAAAAACGTACTACATCTACAAACATCTCCGAAAATGAATCACCAGAGGTTCCGTCGAAATTACCAGACCCTCCGGCCGGCGTATTGAAGCCACAAACACCATACATAAAATACAATCCGTCCTTAGGAACCGTAAACTCACCTGTCGCAGGATTATATGCATTCATCGAATCATACTGTTCGTTTAATCTTAAAGTTGTAAATTCGTTATCATTCCAATCATTATCTGCAGACAAGACTGTTCCGTTTGTAGCACTTAAAACCCTGTTTCCGGAATTAATAACTGAAAAAGCATCACCACCGGCAACTTTAAGTACTCCATTGCTATCTGCTACCAGCAATCTGTCGCTTCCCAGTCCAACGGTACTGTTAATATCCCTGATTCTAACATTTCCATTAGCAATATCAACTCGTTCAGCAGGATTGGTTGTTCCAATTCCTACAGAGAGTGTTCCCTGACCAACTTCTGAGCTTGCCACCACCGTAAAATCATTAGATTGTTGAACAGGTGAAGGTGGCCCTACCACAGGATTGTCCTTCCCTCCATCGATATGAAATATTCCTTGAGGATTAGTTGTATTAATACCTACCTGTGCAAATATAATATTTGCCAGCATAATTGAAATAATTGACAATAATTTTTTATTCATCCTATTTTAATTTAAATTGCGATAAATATATAACTATCAAAAACTTAATCAAAAAAACTTAAATAAATATTACTCAATAATTTACACAGGTTAATTCTAATTAATTAATATAATTAAACAAAATAATCATACGAAAGTCAACAATTTATTTATTCTGATTTATCACAAGGATATGAATAAGAAAATACAGTAAATAAAGAATATTTTTCAAACTCAAGTGAACTTAAACAATCTGAAAAATTTCCTTTTAAATCAGAATATCAACGAATAATTTAATGAGATTAAACGTAGTTGTACTGAAGGAAAAGCTAAAATACGAAGTATAGATACAAAAAAAAGACTGCTAAAAAGCAGTCTTTATATATTATTAATTAATTTCAATTTAAACTTTTTCAACCTGCATATAGCTAAGTTCCATTGGAGTTTTTCTACCGAAGATCAATACAGAAACTTCAATTTTCTTCTTATCTTCAAGAATCTTTTCAACTGTACCGTTGAATCCGTTGAACGGACCGTCAATTACTTTAACGTTTTCACCTACTATGTAAGGGATTTCAACATCGCTTGCAAATTCTGAAAGTTCATCCATTCTTCCAAGCATTCTGTTAACTTCAGACTTCCTCATTGGAACAGGATCTCCACCTTTTGTTAAACTTAAGAAAGAAATAACTCCCGGGATATTTTTAATAATGTGAGGAATCTCTCCCATAAGGTCAGCTTCAATCATCAGGTAACCAGGGTAGTAAGGTCTTTCTTTAGGAACTTTTTTACCGTTTCTAATCTGAATAACCTTTTCCATAGGAATAACCACTTGAGTAACGTACTGCTCAAACCCTAAACGTTTGATTTCTGTCTCAATATAGTTTTTCACTTTATTTTCCTGTCCGCTGATTGCTTTCAGCACATACCATTTCAATTCGCTCATTATTGGGAAAATACTTTTATTATTAATTGAACAAGTTGATAAGCATTCCTATTATGTTGCTAATTGCTTTAGAAAACAATTCGTCAACTCCAAAGGTAAATAATGCCAAAATCACTGTCGCAATAGTTACTACGATTGTAGAAGATTGCAGATCAGCCCACTTCGGCCATTCAACTTTATGTCTGAATTCGTTATAAGAACCTTTTAAAAAATCGATAAATGAACTCATAATTGTTATTTGCACGGGCACAAGGATTCGAACCCTGATCAACGGTTTTGGAGACCGGTATCCTACCATTGGACGATGCCCGTAGATTAAAAAGCTCCGTAAAGAAGTCCCTTACGGAAGCTTTTATATTTTAAGATATTAATCTAAGATTTCAGTAACCTGACCAGCACCTACTGTTCTACCACCTTCTCTGATCGCGAATCTAAGACCCTCGTTAAGAGCGATTGGTTGTAACAATTCTACAGTGATTGTTAAGTTATCACCAGGCATTACCATTTCTACACCTTCTGGTAAGAAGATCTCACCTGTAACGTCAGTAGTTCTTACATAGAACTGAGGACGGTATTTGTTGTGGAATGGAGTGTGACGTCCACCTTCTTCTTTAGAAAGGATATAAACCTCAGCTTTGAATTTTTTGTGTGGTTTAACAGAATCTTTCTTAGCGATAACCATACCTCTCTTGATGTCAGTTTTTTCAATACCTCTCAACAATAGACCTACGTTATCACCAGCTTCACCTCTGTCTAGGATCTTTCTGAACATCTCAACCCCTGTAATAGTAGAAGTTAATTTTTCATCACCCATACCAACGATATCAACTGGATCACCAGTGTTGATAACACCAGCCTCGATTCTACCAGTTGCTACAGTACCTCTACCTGTAATAGAGAATACGTCTTCGATTGGCATCAAGAATGGCTTATCCTGATCTCTTACCGGTTGCTCGATCCAAGTATCAACAGCATCCATTAATTCTTCTACAGTTTTCACCCACTTCTCGTCTCCGTTAAGAGCACCAAGAGCAGATCCCTGGATTACTGGAGAGTTATCTCCGTCATATTCGTAAGTAGATAATAAATCTCTAAGTTCTAATTCAACAAGCTCTAAAAGCTCAGCATCATCCACCATGTCAACTTTGTTCATGAAAACAACGATTCTTGGCACGTTTACCTGACGGCAAAGTAGGATGTGCTCTCTAGTTTGAGGCATTGGTCCATCAGTTGCAGCACATACTAAGATCGCTCCATCCATCTGAGCAGCACCAGTAACCATGTTTTTTACATAGTCGGCGTGACCTGGACAGTCAACGTGAGCATAGTGTCTGTTTTCAGTTTCGTATTCGATGTGAGCTGTATTAATAGTGATACCTCTTTCTTTTTCTTCTGGAGCAGAGTCAATCGCAGAGAAGTCTTTTTTCTCAGCAAGACCTTTGTTAGCTAATACGCTACTAATTGCAGCAGTAAGAGTAGTTTTACCATGGTCAACGTGACCAATAGTACCAATGTTCAAGTGTGGTTTGTTACGATTAAACGTTTCCTTTGCCATGATTTAAAATTATTTATTTATTGTTTTTCAAATTTTCGGTGTGCAAATATAATGAATTTTTAAATACCAAAACCTTTTTATTTAAAAAAGTTTTAATATTCAAATCCAATGAAGTACAAACCTTATATTTCAATGTATTGAGACTGCAAATTTACACAAAATTCTTGATTGAAAAAATGTTTGTAAAACCTTTTATGAAAAAGCCTGAAACACAATTCGTTTCAGGCTCACTTAATATAATATAAATGAAAGAATGATTAAATTTGGAGCGATTTTTTAGCTCTGTTGAAGATCCAGAAAATGATCGGGAAAATAAGCAGTGTTAAAACCGTTGCGGTGATCAGTCCTCCGATGATGACAATGGCCAGTGGTTTTTGAGATTCCGAACCGATTCCCGTAGACAATGCGGCAGGCATTAATCCTATGGAAGCCATCAATGCCGTCATAATTACCGGACGTGTTCTTGATTTTACTCCATTTAAAATCGCACTATTCAAATTCAGTCCGTTCTTGACAGTCTGATGAAATTCAGTTATAAGAATCACCCCGTTCTGGATACAGATTCCCAGAAGGGCAATCATCCCTACTCCCGCCGAAATTCCGAAGTTTATTCCTGTGACATGAAGTGCGATAATTCCTCCAATTAATGCAAAAGGCACATTAGCCAACACCAAGAGTGAATCTTTTAAATTTCCAAAAAGAATGAATAACAGGAAGAAAATCCCTAAAATACTGACCGGAACTACCTGCGCCAATCTTTTTGAAGCTCTCTGCTGATTTTCAAACTGACCTGTCCAGCCCACAGAATAACCGTCCGGAAGTTCAATTTTTGACACTGCTTTCTGCGCATCGGCGATGGTACTTCCCAAATCTCTGTCGCGGATCGAGAATTTTATCCCGATATATCTTTTAATATCATCCCGATAAATAAATGCAGCTCCATTATCCTTTTCAATTGTACTGATCTCTTTTAATGGAATCTTTGCACCATTCTGAGTAGGAACCATCAAAGCGGCAATATCATTCTCATCTTTTCTGTATTGCTGAGAATATCTTAGTCTAATCGGGAATTTTTTCTCTCCGTCAAACATTTCCGAAGCGGTTTTACCTCCGAAAGCCATTTCCAGGACAGCTTGTGCATCAGCAGGCATAACACCGTAAGCCGCCATTTTATCCCTATCCAACACCACACTTACTTCCGGCTGACCGATATTTTTAATGATTCCGGGGTCTTTTACTCCATCAACACCTTTAATTTGTTTTAAAACTTCTTCGGCCAACCGGTCTAAAGTTTCCAGATTGTCACCATAAATTTTAATCCCGTTTTCTGCTTTAAAGCCAGCGACTGCTTCAGCAACATTGTCGGAGATCGGCTGAGAATAATTGAATGTGATTCCCTGATAATTTCTCAGCTTTTTATCAATTTCTTCAATTAATTCTTCATAGGTGATTTTTCGTTTCCAGTCTTCTTTAGGCTTAAGATTGACGGCAAATTGCACGAATCCAAAACCATTCGGGTCGGTTCCATCATTACTTCTTCCCGTTTGAGCGAGAACATCCGTGACTTCCGGGAAGCTCATGATGTCTTTCTTTAAAAGGTCTGCTGTTTTTAATGATTCTTTTAAGGATGAGCTCATCGGCATTTCTGCGGTGATCCAAAGAGAGCCTTCATTTAATTGTGGTAAAAATTCCGTTCCTAAAAACTTTCCTGAGAATAATGTAACCGCCAAAAATGATAATGCCACAATTAGACTCATTTTCTTATGTTTAAAAGTATAGTTGAAACCTTTTAATACTATCCTGTCCCAAAAATTCACGAAAGGATTATTTTTTTCTTTAACATTTTTATTTAAAAGAATATGGGAAAGAACAGGAACTAATGTCAAAGTAAAAATCAAAGCACCCGTTAAAGCAAAACCCAGGGTGAAAGCCAATGGCGAAAACATTTTACCTTCCACTTTCTGGAATGAGAAAATTGGAAGTAATGAAGTAATGATAATTAATTTTGAAAAGAAAATCGCTTTTCCCAATCCGGTTCCGGTTTGCTTGATCCAGCCTCCTTTAGCCAGTTTGTTAAACTTCTCTTCTCCATATTTATGCGCTTTATGATCGAGCATCACGAAAAGTCCTTCCACCATGACGACCGCTCCATCTATGATAATCCCGAAATCCACGGCGCCGAGAGACAATAAATTGGCACTCATTCCTGCCAGCTTTAAACATAAAAATGCAAACAGTAAAGATAGCGGGATAATGATGGAGACAATCAAAGTCGTTCGCCAGTCTGCCATGAAAATCAAAACGATTACGGTAACCAGAACAATACCTTCAATAAGGTTGTGCATTACAGTATGCGTTGTGAAATCCATCAAATTATCACGGTCGTAAAAAGTGACCATTTTTACATCTTTCGGAAGGATCTTTTCATTAAGTTCTTTAATTTTGGCTTTTACTCCCACTAATACTTCACGAGGATTTTCGCCTTTTCTCATGACAACAATACCTTCCACCGTGTCTTCCTGATTATTCAACCCAGCTTGTCCTACTCTCGGCATCGAGCTTTCGTGGACTTCCGCTACATTTTTAACCAAAACCGGATTTCCGCTGTCATTTTGTATCGTGATATTTCCGATATCATCAACAGACTTTACCAATCCGATTCCCCGGACAACATATGCCTGTCCGTTTTTTTCGATTACATCTCCTCCAACATTTAAGTTACTTTTCGTAACGGCATCATACACCTGAAGCGGGGTTAAATTGTATTTATCCAAAGCTCTCGGATCAATACTTAATTCAAAAACTTTATCCTGACCTCCGAAAACATTGATGTCTGCAACTCCGGGAACGCCCCTCAAAGCACGGTCGATCACCCAGTTTTGTAAGGTTAATAATTCACGGGAATCTTTTGTTTTACTCTGCAATGTATACCGGAAAATCTCTCCTGTTGGGCCGTAAGGCGGCTGTACTTCCGGATCAACCTCATCAGGAAGACTTACTGTTCGTAATTGGTTATTCACCTGATTTCTGGCGAAAGTATCATCAACACCATCATCAAAAAGAATTTTAACAATGGAAAGCCCAAACATCGTGGTACTTCTCACACTCGTTTTCTTCTGAACCGGGCTCATGGCCAGCTCGATAGGTGTCGTGACAAATCGTTCGACTTCTTCCGCACTTCGCCCAGTCCATTGAGTAATGATCACAATCTGGGTATTGGTAACGTCCGGAAAGGCTTCAATGGGCATATTTTTGAAGCTGATAAACCCCGAAACCGCTAAAACAGCTACCCAGATAAAGGTAAATGCCTTATTTTTTAATGAAAAAGCAATTATATTTTTAATGAATTTATTCATGATGGATTTTTTGATGACCTAAAAAAGTCGTTGAATTTGTTTTAAACGCAAAGCTTGCAAAGATTTTTCATGACTGTTCTTCTGCATATTTTGGTTCGCAAAGGCGTTTCACTCAGCAAAGAAATTTTAACTATTCAAAGAGCGGTAAATCAGCAATTGATTATTGGTGATCACCTGCTCTCCTTCGGATAAACCTTCGGATACATAGGTAATGTCGCCAACCTGCTTTAATACTTTTATTTCTTTGACCTTTACATCTGTTCTGGATTTGTAAATCACCACAAAACTTCTGTTATCATCAAAAATGACCGCCTTGGAAGGAACAGTAAGCGCCATATTATTTTCTGAATTTGTCACTTTTATCGTTGCCTTACTTTCAGGAATCAATAATCCGTTTTGATTGTCCAGTACCACTCTGGCCTGCATGGCATTGGTTTCCGGATCGATTATTTTAAAGATTTTATCAATTTTACCATCAAAAACCTTGTCCGGATAAGATAATGTGGAAACCTGCGCTTTCATTCCGAGACTGATTTTATCAATATCCGATTCATTCACGTTCATGATAGCCCAGACATTGCTTGTATTGGCCACATCGAAAATATTGTCGCTTCGATCGCTTCGCAGCTGCATGTCTTTATTGATGTT